>JAPKAJ010000144.1 GCA_028825345.1 Arenicellales bacterium
TTTTGATGAAACCAAGCGACGGGCTATCCCCGCCGTACCATCGCGGATAGGGGTCATCAGTTCACCGTCCAGTGCGGCCATCCGTGATGTACTTACAACTTTAGCCAGGCGCTTTTCACTTGCGGATGTCAGCGTCTACCCAGTGACTGTACAAGGCAAGGCTGCCGCCTTGGATATTAGTCGCGCAATCGCTCAAGCCAGGCTGGCGCCGACTCCAGATCTGATCATTCTGGCCCGTGGCGGTGGCTCACTTGAAGATCTGTGGGCGTTCAACGAAGAGGCTGTGGTGAGAGCGATCCGTAATTGCATGGTTCCTGTGGTCACTGGAATTGGTCACGAAACTGACTTCACCCTCGCAGATTTTGCGGCCGATCTGCGTTGTGCTACGCCGACCGCTGCCGCCGAAGCCGCCACGCCGGATCACAAAGAAATGCACTTATTTATTCTCAATCTGCGTGAGCGAGTACTCAAAGGAATGAATTACACCCTGAGGTCGGTTGCGCAGCGTCTAGACACCACCCAGCCGCGCATTCGTCATCCGCATGAGCGCCTCGCGCACCAAAGTCACCAACTTAAGGCGCTCGCCCAAAGACTTCGAAACGTGTGGAATGCCAAGACCCAGAACACCAGGCAGGCCGCAACCGGCCTTGCTCAACGTCTGGCGGGAAATTCGCCAAAACAGCGACTTCATCACCTTGGCATGACTCGTAAGAATATTAAAAAACAACTCATTACCGAAGTCATACAGGTTGCGCATCAAGCGGATCGGCGACTGACTGCCCTGGAGTCCCATCTGCGCGCCCTCAGTCCACTAGCGACCCTAGAGCGAGGCTACGCTATCGTCCACACTGAAAAAGGGGATTCCCTGGTGCGCTCTGTGCGCCAATTGGCTACCGGAGCAACCATTCAAACCCGCTTCGCGGACGGCGGTGCACAATCCCGAGTCGAATCTGTCAGTCGCGAGCAACCCGGCAGAGCCGCAAAACCTCGGCCAACTGAGAGGAAACGCTGAAAAACGCAATGGTTTCATTATTGGTGTTTTCGACGATGATGACTCGCTCTACCAGAGTAAGGGTTGCCTGCTTTGCGTAACTCAAACCGGATCTGGGTTCCAATCAAACGAAAAGTCTTGGCAAGGCTGCGACCCAAGTAACGCAGGTAACTTGCGGGAAGCTTGTGCAGTAAATTACCGTGTAAGACCACGATTGGCGGGTTGCGACCCCCCTGATGGGCGTACTTCGGCTTGACCGTACGATTATTAATCATCGGGGGCGAATGATGCTCCAAGGCACTAGCCAAGGCGCGGTTCAGCGCTCCCGTTCCAAGTTCTGCCAAAGCGCTCCCTTGCGCCCTTTGCAGCGCGCCAATCAAATCGCCGACCCCAGAACCGTGTAATGCTGAGATAAACAAAGACTCATGTTCAGGTAAAAAGTCCAAACGTCGTGCCAAATCACGACGAATCTGGTTGCGATCCCTGCGCTCTAATCCATCCCACTTATTGACGGCCACCACGATAGACCGTCCGCTATCGACAATGATTCCGGCAATTGCCGAATCCTGATCACTGAGACCCGCTCTTGCATCTAGCACGAGCAATGCCGCATCAGCAGTGGCAAGCGCTTGCAATGTTTTCACCACTGAAAATTTCTCGAGGGTCTCGTGGACTCGGGACTTACGCCGAACCCCTGCCGTATCCACCAGTACCATACGCTGCCCATAACGATCCATTGGCACCTGGACGCTGTCCCGCGTTGTCCCAGGCGAGTCCGCAACGATCAATCGAGGCTCGCCAACCAGTGCATTGACCAGCGTTGACTTGCCTACGTTAGGCCTGCCCACCACTGCGACCCGTCGACCATTGTCAACAGCGTCCTCCTCCGACAGAGGAAACCTCGCAAGCACCTGGCCCAATAACTCCTCAACGCCCTGCCCAGTTCGGGCGGAAATCACCAAAGGTGCTCCCAAGGCCAACTCGAAGTATTCGGCCCCAATCGTCGCGCCATCAAGCCCTTCAGCCTTGTTCACCGCCACAAACACCGGACTGCCGCCCTTTCGCAGATCGGCACCTATTGCGATATCCTGGTGGGTCAAACCATCTCGTGCGTCAACGATAAAGACTACGGCATCGGCTTCGTCAAGAGCCTGGTCAACCTGTTGCCTTACCGCATTACTCAGTTCGCCCGCCTCGTCCGACAGGCCACCGGTATCTACAGCGAGCACTTTTTGCGAGCCCCGCCAAACCTCTCCGTACAGCCTATCGCGGGTCACCCCGGGCTGATCATCTACCAATGCCTGGCGCGAGCGAGTCAACCGGTTAAAAAGGGTCGATTTACCTACGTTGGGACGCCCAACAAGTGCAACTACCGGAATCATTGTTCTACGGCCTAGGCGCTGGACTGGTACCGGTTACCAGGCGGGTCAACCGCGCACAGACCAGGCAGTTAGCGCGCCATTTTCTGACAGCGTTAGAAAGTTTCCATCCCCGTCGACGGCAAATATCCCCATGACTGCCCCGCCACGCCCTTTTTTATACCCCAACAACTCCCCCGACGCCGTGTCAATCAGGTAGAGGTATCCTTCATAATCCCCGACTACGGCCTTCGCTGAATTGCCCAACCCGAGCGGAGCCGTTACCCCGCGCCCGCGAATTTTGTCTTGAGTCCACTTAACTGTTCCTGTACCGACAGTCATTCCAACCACTGAGCCATCATCTGTGGTTACCAGCAACAACTGACCAGACGATCCAAGCGACCGCACGGTCGAAAGGGCCGTCTGCCATTGTATGCGTTGAGTCTGCAGCGACAACGCAGTGATCTGTGACTGGTAGGCCGCGACGAACAACAAGTCACCGATCCGGTAGGGATCCGTATCGATATCAACCAACCGATCAATCTCGTTGCTACCCGACGGGCGCGATATCGGTACGTTCCAAAGTTCACGGCCGGTTTCAGGGTCAATACCCGAGAGCCGTCCACTGGCAAAGCCGACCACAGCAACATCCTCAACAATCAAAGGGGCGGAAAGTCCGCGGACACTTAAGGTCGGTACCGCCCGACGAACCCGCCAGACGACCTCACCGGACGACAGCGATAGCCCAATCACCTGGCCATCGCCCGAGCGGAGTAAAACCCTTTCACCGGATACCACGGGCCGTGCTAATACTTCGCTTCCAATCTTCTGCCGCCACAGCACCAAGCCATCTGCTGCGCCGAGCCCGAACACTTCCCCTTCCCTGGTCACCACAACCACGATCGCCCCGCCCACTCCAACCCCGGCGGCCAGAGTCTCTCCAATATCACGTCGCCACAACAGCTTGCCAGTTTTTATATCCAGAGCAACCACTCCACCCTTAGGCTCGGCGGCATAAATCTGCCCTGCACCCACATACGGTATTAGCAAGAAGCTGTTGTTGGTATACCCGGCCCCTATATCCTTTCGCCAGGACTTTTGAAGACCAATCTGCTGTTCAACTCGAGGCACACTTCCTGCGGGCACACCCTCGCGCATAAAGTGCACAGCCCCAGAGCCGCATCCCCCTAGAACAAATGCCAGCGCCATAACGGCAAGGCGTGTAAAACTCATAGAGTGTCAGCACCTTGCCGGGTCATATTCAACTTTGCGTTCAGCAGTTGTCCAGCCGGCGAGTCCGAAGCCATCGTAGCCAATGCCGCCTCATAAGCCTGCTGCGCTTGTTCCCAGTCACCTACCTCAGCTAGGGCGTCGCCAAGCAGTTCCTGATATTGGGAAGCAAAGCCCCCGTTCTCCCCTTCAGCCGCAAGGGTTTTAATACGATCAGGCTTTCCGGCTTGTAGTGCGAGCACCGCGTGGCGGATCCGCGCGGTGTGGGCCATCGCGGGATCTTTTGTTACCGAAAGCAAATCCTCAAGCGCCGCCTCAGCCTGACCATGATCGCCAGCGTCAGCCGCGAGTCGGGCAAGCATGAGTCGAGCAATATCGGCATAACCGCTTTCGGAGTGGCTCGCTACCAGTGTATCTGCGGCTCGAACCACGGTCTCATTATCTTCTTTAGCGACCGCAACGAGCATCTGTTGGTAGTACCTCGAGGCCTGTCACGCCTGATAATCCTGGTACATGCGCCATCCCTGGATACCGCTGACACCGCCCACGCCGATTACGATTCCGGCAACAATGCCGGTGCCGTTACGTTTCCACCACTGTTTTAGTTTTTCGGTCTCATCATCCTGGGCAAAGTGCATCTGTGGGCCCTGCTGCTCATCTGTCATGTCAAATACCAGTTATTGTGAATCATTCCCGAGGACCTTTTGGACTTCTTCTACCAGGGCGTGTGCTGGCACGCTCATCTGCTGGCCCTGGCTGCGTAAAGGCTTGATACTGACAGTTCCCTGGCTGCGCTCATCATCCCCTACTATCACTGCCACAAACGCGCCGCTTGCATCGGCGCGGCGCATCTGCTTCTTGAGACTTCCCTGGCCACAGTTGGACAGCACGTCGAGGCCCGCATCTCGCAGTTGCTCGCCGTAACTCACAGCCAACTCCTCAGCGCCGGCCGCCACAAGCACAAGAAAGACCTCAGCTCTCACGCTGGACGAATCAACCTCGCTAAGCGCCACCAGATCAATCAGGCGCTCAAGGCCGCAGGCAAATCCAGCTGCTGGGGTTGGAGTACCACCAAGCTGCTCAACCAGAGTGTCGTAACGCCCGCCTGCACAAACGGCGCTTTGCGCGCCGAGCTGATCCGTAACCCACTCAAAAACAACGCCGGTATAGTAATCGAGCCCCCGGACCAGGCGGCTATTAACTTTGAAGTCGATTTTTGCTGCAATCAACAGATCTTGAAGTCGCGAAAACTCGGCCAGTTCAGGATCGCTCAGAAAGTCCATCAAGTCGGGTGCACCCACAAGCGTCGCCTGGGTACCCTTATCCTTGCTGTCTAATATACGCAAAGGATTTCGTTGCAGGCGTCGTTGGCTGTCACTGTCAAGAGCGTCCACGTGGGCTACCAGGTAGTCACGCAAGGCGTCTCGGAAAGCTGCTCGTGCGGAGGCGGACCCCAGCGTATTGATCTCCAAGCTAACGCCAGAAATCCCCAAGGTGCGCCATAGCCTTTCGCCAAGGGCAATAATCTCGGCATCTATATCGGGCCCGGGCCATCCCAAGGCTTCGACGCCAAACTGATGAAACTGGCGGTAGCGGCCTTTTTGGGGACGCTCATGGCGAAACATGGGGCCGGTATACCAAAAACGTTGAGTCTGGTTATGCAACAAACCGTGCTCGTTGCCGGCGCGCACACAGCTCGCGGTAGCCTCCGGGCGCAGGGTCAGGCTATCGCCGTTATTGTCGGTAAAGGTGTACATCTCCTTTTCAACAATATCGGTCTGCTCGCCGATAGACCGATAAAAAAGATCGGAGTGCTCAATTACCGGCGTGCGAATCTCCTGGTAACCATAACGGCCTGCAACTTCCCGCAACACGGCTTCAACCCGCTGCCAGCGAGCCGTTTGAGGGGGCAATAAATCATTCATCCCGCGCACGGAGCGCACATTATCTCCGAAGGCCATTGCGCTAGCGCCCAACAATAACTTTGGCGTTGCGGCCCGATTTAGGGACCGGGATTGCAAGTTCGCGACCACGGTAAATAACACTCGCGCCTTCAGGATAACTTACCTGCAGGGTGAACGGCGGCTTGCCAGCCAGCGTAATTACTTTGCCAGACTCGACGTACCGGCGAAACAGGGTCTGATCATCACGATCCCACACGACGATATGAGTGCTTTCTTTGACTCGAACCGTCAGCTGGCGTGTATCTGACGAAACCGGATGATTCGCCGAAGCGTTGTCCGCTCCACTAGGCTGGGCGGCTGACGCCATACTGGTGGAAAACTCCGTAGTGACAAAACGGTCTGCTACTTGAGGCTCAAGAGTTGCTCGAGGAATCGCGGGCACGCTAGGTTTCGTTTTGGCAGGGAGTGTCGTAGTTTGG
>JAPKAJ010000145.1 GCA_028825345.1 Arenicellales bacterium
GGGCCCGCTTGGCACTAAATAAAAACCCCCGCAAATAGCCTATGACATGCCGCGGTTTGCCATCCAGCGTAATGTAGTCACGCCCTTCGCCGACGACTTCGGCCACTGTTTTATCCAGATCCAGTTCCCGCCTATGCTGGTCGAAATAGCCCACCTGGACATTAACCCCCCACTTGATAGACCCCGAATGGGGCTCCAGTTCACCAAGCAACAAACGCAGCAACGTGCTCTTGCCGACGCCGTTATTACCCACCAGTCCGATGCGGTCACCACGGCGGATCTGCAACGAGAAATCACGAAATAGTGGGCACGCCCCATAACCGAATACCATATGTCGGGCATCCAGCACTTTGCGGCCCGAATTTTCGGCTTCCTCGATGTGCACCCGGGCCCGAGCTTCTGGATTGACCCGTCCAGAGCGTTCTACACGCATGGCCTCAAGCGCCCGAACCCTGCCCTCGTTACGAGTGCGTCGGGCCTTGATCCCTTGGCGAATCCACGCCTCTTCCTCGGCCAGTTTGCGATCGAATTCGCCATCTGCCAGGCGCTCGTTCGCCACCGCCGCGGCACTTCGCTTAAGGAACTGTGCGTAATCGCCTGGCCAACTGCGCAGCTGGCCACGATCTATCTCAACAATGCGGGTAGCCAGACGTTGAAGAAAAGCCCGATCATGGGTAATAAACAACACGGCACCAGCAAAACCGGTGAGACGCCCCTCCAACCACGCGATGGCCTCGAAATCCAGATGATTAGTTGGCTCGTCGAGTAATAGCAGATTCGGCCGAATCACCAGAGCCCTGGCGAGCGCGGCCCGCCGTCGCCATCCCCCGGAAAGCTCACTCATCGGCTGGGCCGGATCAAGGCCCATTTCGGTGCAGACCGTCTCCACCTGCTGCTGCGGGTGCCAGCCACCATGAGCGTCGATATGCCCGTGCAACTCCTGCAACTCACGCAGTCCGTGAGCATCAAGCATTGACTCAGCCTGAGCTTGGTACTGGCGGGTCAACGCAATGATCTCGGCCAAACCTACGGATACAAATTCGCCAACCAGAGCGTTTTCATCCGCGGGCAACACCTGGGCGAGCTCACTGATGCATAGATCACCCTGACGCCGAACCTCGCCCTCGTCCGGCTCCAGTTCCCCACTCACCAGATGCAAAAGGGAAGTCTTGCCGGCCCCATTGCGCCCGACCAGACACACCCGTTCGCCTGCCTCGATAGACAGATTAGCCTGGCGCAGTAATTTACGGGCACCGAACGCCAGGTTGACCGCATCAAGTCGAACAAGAAACATATTGAAAGATTGGATTTAAAGCTAAATTTCTGGTTGGGCTCTACGCCCGGCAAAGCGCGATATTAACCGACCTACTCCCTGTACTTGTGACTCGCTTGTACCAGATTCGCCAATCCCTGGGAGATCCTGCGCTTGTCGCTGGCGGATAGGCCCTTGCTTGGTGCCGACAATTCCTTCAGGCCGTCAAAAATAATTTGCTTTTTGTCGATTTTTCTCTTCTCAATAGGCGCACACAAGCGTAGACTTCGCCGCCATTTTCTGTGAATGCCAGTAGATTCCTGCCGTGCTTTTTGCCCTTTCTATTTTACGCAACCTCTCGTCACTGATGATTTCCGTGACTCTGTTGATGTTCGCCAACAGCATGTTTTCTACCCTGTTGGCACTACGGGCGAATATCGAACAATACCCCAACGAGATGATTGGCCTGATGACATCGGCCTACTTCCTGGGCTTTGTGCTGGGCACATTCCGTTCGGGGCCACTGATCAACCGTATAGGGCACATAAGAACCTTTGCCGCGCTCGCCGCGATCGCAGCTGCCTGTGCCCTACTGGTACTGATTATCCCCAACCCCTGGGCCTGGGTTGCCCTTCGAGCAGCCATGGGGGCGGCGACTGCTGGACTTTTTGTAGTGGTCGAAAGCTGGCTCAACAACCGTGCTGCCAACGAGAGTCGCGGGGTGCTGTTATCAATGTACATCGTGATTGGTTACATCGCATCCGCCGTGGGGCAACAAGCCATCAAACTGGGCGACCCCGGAACTTATGAGCTTTTTCTCTTTGTGGGCATCGCACTGGCCTTGTCTTTGGTGCCTGTCTCACTCACCCGGGCTACTCACCCGGATCCGGTGGAGACGCCGCATCTCAATATCCGCCGGTTGTTTCAGGTATCGCCAACCTCAGTGATTGTGTGCCTCGGCGCGGGATTGATCAATTCCAGTTGGTGGGGCCTGGGCCCTGTGTATGCGCGTGAGATAGGCTTTAGCGTCAGTGGGATTGCCAGCTTCATGACCGCAGCACTGCTGGGCGGTATGCTGCTGCAACTGCCGATCGGTCGACTCTCAGATCGACTGGACCGACGCCTGGTAATTTTTGCGGTCACGATCGGGGTTAGCATTCCCGCTTTTGCACTGGCGCTGGGCGGGCTTCTCCCCTCCTGGGGCACCTTGAGCGCAGTCGCAATCTTCTTTGGCTTGGCTTCTACCCTCTACCCACTCAGCATTGCCTATGCTAATGACTACCTGGAACCAAGCGACGTAGTCGCGGCCAGCGGTGGCTTTGTCATGATCTTCGGTATCGGTGCTGTAGTCGGACCGCTTGCGGCCTCAGCAGCTATGCGTATTGCCGGCCCACAAGGCATGTTCATGTACGTCATAACGATAGTCGTGCTGCTCACCGGATTCATTGCCTGGCGTATGCGGGTGCGTCAGTGGGCGCCGGTGGTGGAGAAAGAGCCTTATGTGCTGCAACCGGAACTACAGACTCCTGGAGTTATCAGCGAACTCGACCCACGAGCCGAGGTCGACGAAGGCTACGACCAGGGCCCGGACATCCTCGATACGTCGACAGCGGAAGCGGAAGAAGACAAGCCTTTTGGCTTCTGGCTAGGACGTTCTGGTATGAACTCTAGCGATCACACTCAGGAGGGCACTGACCCAGAGCCGACAGAGCAGGATGAGGGTATTGACTCTAGCGACAGCAAGAACAGCGAATATAACCAGAATCATTAATCGATCAGGATTCCTTTGCGTCTTTTTCGATCTGGTAGCGGACCGAAAGTACTTCGTACCGACGCATCCCGCCTGGCGCCTGAAACTCGACTTCATCGCCTTCGGTCTTGCCGATCAGCGCCTTGGCAATGGGTGAGGCGTGAGAAATCATCCCCTGGTCGATATTTGCCTCCAGTTCGCCGACAATACGGTAACAGACCTCGCGGTCACCTTCTTCTTCCCATAACTCCACCCAGGCGCCAAATATCACCTTGTCGCGCGGGTTCAGGCGGGTCGGGTCGATAACCTCGGCCATAGCGAGCTTGGCATCGAGCTCAGCAATACGACCTTCGATAAAACCCTGCTGCTCCCGCGCCGCATGGTATTCCGCATTTTCTGAAAGATCACCATGGGCTCGTGCTTCGGCAATGGCCTCGATGATCGCAGGCCGATCTATTCGCTTGAGCCGCTGCAACTCTTCGTGCAGACGCTGGGCGCCCTCTGGGGTAAGTAATACTCGTGTCATAAATTTGGCACTCGCCGGAACGTTTGTTATCCAACAGTTAGTGGAAGGTGAATGGGGCTTGTAGAGGCTTGTTCAAGCACAAGTCTATACGGATTCCTTTACTGCTCCTTGCAAGGGTTAACAATAACGGTAGCCGAAGATCAGGAGAAACTGATGAAGAAACTGAAGTGCCTTACCAAACTCAAAAGCCGCGATACGGGTTACTTTACCCTAACAGTCAAGGAGAAGACAAAGTGGATACTCCTTAGCGTCGACAGGCAGGTAACCAGACAGCCCGGTGCCGACGCAAATAAAATCCGAAGTCGTAGGATCTAAGCGATACTCGCCGAACTGCGATGGTTTAAGCTGGCCAGATGAGGAATATTGCTACTATCGGTGGTATCACCTTTATTTTTGAACGATGTGGGCAATGTCAATATTGAATCGGGCTACCCCGATCCCGACCCGAAACTTAACATCTACTAACCTTGATGGCGCAACAGGCAGTATTTGTTTTAGCGCCATGGCAATGCTAACCTAGTCGTAACGTAACAACACTTCAGGGTTGCGCCGAGCATAACTTAAAGACATTACAAAGGAGATAACAATGAAATTAATCAAAACCACAGTTGCCGCTTTGGCTCTCGGGGCGACTGCCATCGCCTTTGCTGGTAACGACCATCCAATTTTAACTCCCATGGAGCCCCAAGCCATGGGCCGGGCCTATACCGAGTTTTTGCTTGCCCAACCTGACTTCATCAAGAATTCAGGCTTCGATGCAAAAACCATGCAGTTGATCCATCTGGCCGCGGCCGCCGGCATGAAGTGTGAATACTGCATAGTCGCACACACGGCGATGGCAAAGGGTGCCGGCGCGACAGATGAGCAGGTCAAGACTGCCATCATGGCCGCTGGTGTTGTAGCCATAAATAGTACAATTCTCTACGGCAATCAGTATGATCTGAATGCATTAAAGAAAATGTTCGGTCAGTAATAATAGGGAAATGACAGGGGCGACACATAGGGCGTGTTGCCCCTTTTTTAACTAGATTTTAACAAGCGGATACGGTTGGGATAAGAATTGCGGTGGTCACTCCATCAAACCTGTCAGCAATCGCACACCATAGTTCTCTGGAGCCTGGTGCTACATTCCCTAGCAAACACGGCTGTGAATTGTTCCTGGGATCTTGAAGATGGCAGAGACTGGCTGACGTAAGCGCGCGCGTGAATTATTTTTTTGCGTACCGTAGTCTTACAGGACAGGATGATCAAACCGAATCAGCCGCCCCAGATTGGGTTTCTTGGTGTCACAAGGATATCGTCTGGTGCAGCGTCTGGAGGCGGTTTACCGCGGCATCACCACCGCTGCGGTGCGCTTCACAGGCGGCGCGCGCCGCGGCCAGGGTCGTAAAATATGTCACCTTGTGAATCAGCGCCTGGCGGCGGATAGTCGGTGAGTCCCGGCGACTATGGCGACTGGCAGTCGTATTGACGATCAGGTCGAACTCTCCGTTCATGATGCTATCGACGACGTGAGGTCGACCCTCACTGACTTTATTCACCACCCGCGCTTTCATGCCAGCCGCTTGAATGGCCTGGGCAGTGCCCTCGGTCGCTACCAACGAGAATCCGTTTTCACTTAAGTAGCGCGCAATATCGATCACACTGGCCTGGTCCGCGGTGCGCACACTAATCAGCGCTGTGCCGCTTACCGGTATCAGGGTGCCAGCCGCACGTTGGGCTTTACGATAGGCTTCGCCAAAGGTCATGCCGATACCCATGACCTCGCCTGTGCTTTTCATTTCGGGGCCAAGCACCGGATCGACGCCGGGAAATTTGATAAACGGAAATACTGCCTCTTTGACCGAGAAGTACGGGGGCCTCACGATCCCACTAACCCCTTGTTCAGTAAGTGACTGGCCAACCATCGCCCGAGCACCAATCTTGGCGAGTGGTCGCGTGGTTGCCTTGGAGACAAAAGGCACGGTTCTCGATGCCCGTGGGTTTACCTCCAGCACGTAAATATCTCCATTTTTTACCGCGAACTGCACGTTCATCAGGCCGACCACATTAAGCGCCAATGCCATCTCACGAGTCTGACGGGTAAGTTCCTCCTGGGTTGCCTCGCTCAGGGAAAAAGGCGGTAGCACACAGGCAGAATCTCCCGAATGCACTCCAGCTTCCTCGATATGTTCCATGATCCCACCGATCACGACTTCGCTGCCATCGCAGATTGCATCTACATCCACCTCAACGGCGTCACTGAGAAAGCGGTCGAGCAGAATCGGCGATTCATTGGATACCCGAAAAGCTTCGCGCAGGTAGCGCTCAAGTTCTTCGCGGCCATGAACAATTTCCATGGCGCGCCCCCCAAGAACATAGGACGGCCGCACCACCAGCGGATAACCAATCTCTAGCGCACCTGCCAGCGCCTC
>JAPKAJ010000146.1 GCA_028825345.1 Arenicellales bacterium
ACCCACCGTTTACCGTCGGCTTTGCGGCTGAGACTGACCAACCCCTTGAGCATGCCCGCGAGAAGTTAAAAAACAAGCGCCTCGACCTGATCGCGGTAAATCAGGTGGGTGGCGATGACAACCCATTCGGCAGCGACCATAACACCCTGACACTGATCAGCCAGCACGATCAAGTCGATCTCGGCCACGATAGCAAGACTGAACTTGCCCGGCGATTGGTCGAAGAGATCGCGGGACGGTATCATGCAAAAAATCCAGCTTAAAGTCATCGACAAACGCCTGGGCGACGAATTTGCCTTTCCGGCATATGCCACACAAGGTTCGGCGGGTATTGACCTCGTTGCCTGCCTTGACACCCCGCTGACAATCTCGCCAGGCCAGTGCGAGTTAATTCCCAGCGGCATCGCAATTCATATTGGTGATCCGTCTCATGCTGCGGTGCTGCTGCCCCGCTCGGGACTGGGCCACAAACATGGCATTGTTCTGGGTAACCTGGTGGGACTCATCGACAGCGACTACCAAGGAGAAGTCAAAATTTCCTGCTGGAACCGCGGTAGTGAAGCCTTCCAGATTAATCCTGGTGACCGTATTGCCCAGATGGTGATCGTACCTGTGGTACAGGCAGCCTTTGAGGTAGTGGAGACCTTTGACAAGAGCGAGCGGTCAACGGGTGGCTTCGGCCATACCGGAACCCGCTGAGCTGCGAGACCACAATTTCATTTCACACTGAACTGATATAGCGTATAATTTTTCTTGATCCTTTTTTACTCTGACGACAGACCCGCAACACCCATTTTGAACTGCGAGCACGTAACGCCTGCCGGATGAGCACAAAGACTGGCCGGGGATCGGCCGCCAACGCAGATTTTCTTTCCGGGGGAAATCGCGCCTACCTCGAAGACCTTCATAACCGCTACCTGAACAACCCGGACAGTGTGGATTCCCGCTGGCAACAGGTTTTTCACGGCCTGGCGAATGAGCCGACTGCAAACTCCGCCGCAACGGCCACAGATCTTCACGCAATGGATCAAGCCGAATACGGCCGCAAACAGGCAGCAGTGCTGCGCCTCATCAACGCTTACCGCACCCGCGGACATAGCATTGCGAATACCGATCCGTTGGGCCTGGCCCGACCTGAAGTGCCGGAGGATTTCGACTTAAAAGCCCAGGGCTTGGAAAAAGCCGATCTTTCAACCTCTTTCGATACCGGATCGCTTGCGTTTGGGCCGGCGCAGATGCCGCTCAATCGGATCCTCGAGTTATGCGATGCCACCTATTGTGGGCCACTAGGCATCGAGTACATGTACATCACCGATACAGCACAAAAGCGCTGGCTACAGGAGCGGTTGGAATGCGAACCCGTGCGGGCCTCCACGAATGCCGATTTTCGCCGACACCTGTTGCAGCGCTTGACTGCGGCCGAAGGGCTAGAGCGTTACCTGCACACCCGTTACGTTGGGCAAAAACGTTTCTCACTGGAAGGTGGAGAGGCTCTGGTGCCAATGCTCGGCGATTTGATCCAGCGGGCCGGTGGAGTTGGAATCAAAGAGATCGTCGTCGGAATGGCCCATCGGGGCCGGCTCAATGTGCTGGTCAATATACTGGGGAAATCGCCCGAGGAACTGTTCGGTGAATTCGAAGGTAAAACCACCAGCAGCGCAAGTCAGATGAATACCGGTGATGTGAAGTACCACCAGGGATTTTCTGCCGATATTGAAACGCCCGGCGGCGTACTGCATATGGCCTTGGCGTTTAACCCTTCTCATCTGGAGATTATTAACCCGGTAGTCGAGGGCTCGGTACGGGCCCGCCAGGATAGGCGCAAAGACGACGAAAAAAACACGGTGCTCCCCGTGCTTATCCACGGAGATGCGGCCTTTGCCGGCCAGGGTGTGGTGATGGAATCACTCAACATGTCTAACACGCGCGGCTTCTCAACGGGCGGCACTATCCATATCGTCATCAATAATCAGATCGGCTTCACCACCCGAAACCCGCTTGATGCCCGCTCGACGCCTTACTGTACTGAGGTGGCTAAAATGGTTCAGGCACCAATTTTTCACGTTAACGGCGATGATCCCGACGCCATAATATTCGCCACTCGATTGGCTCACGACTTTCGCATGACTTTCAACAAAGACGTCGTGGTTGATATGGTCTGTTACCGCCGACTGGGTCACAATGAAGCAGACGAACCGGCAATTACCCAGCCGAACATGTACCGCGTTATCCGCAACCTGCCTACCACACGCCAACGGTATGCGAGGCGACTTGCTGACGAAGGCGTGATCACCACCGTAGAGAGTGATGCGATGGTTGAGCATTACCGGGACGCGCTGGACCGGGGACAGGTAGTTCATCCTCCAGCCACCGACCCAGATAAGTCGCTGTACCTGGTCGACTGGTCACCCTATATGACCGCGCGCTGGACTGATCCGGTGGATACCGCGATCAGCGCCAAACGGGTTATTGACCTCAATGACCAACTGGTGACCTTGCCTGAAGACTTTGATCTTCACCCTCGGGTACGCCGTATACTGGATGGCCGTACCGGGATGGCAACGGGGGAAATACCAATGGATTGGGGATTTGCCGAGACCATGGCCTATGGATCCTTGATCCAGGATGGTTACGCTGTGCGTATCTCAGGGCAGGACTCGGGGCGGGGAACCTTTTCGCATCGCCACGCAGTACTTAAGAACCAGGCTCGCCGAAACCCCTATGTACCGCTGCGCACCATCGGTGATGATCCATCGCAATTCCTGGTAATCGATTCACTCCTATCTGAAGAAGCAGTTCTGGGTTTTGAGTACGGCTATGCGACCACAGAGCCTCGTACACTCACGATCTGGGAAGCGCAGTTCGGCGATTTCGCCAATGGCGCACAGGTTGTCATTGACCAGTTCATCAGCAGCGGTGAAGCCAAGTGGCAACGATTGTGCGGACTCACGCTTTTTCTGCCACACGGTATGGAAGGACAGGGGCCCGAACACTCCTCTGCACGCCTCGAGCGCTTTCTGCAGCTTTGTGGCGACAACAACATGCAGGTTTGTATACCGACTACCCCGGCTCAGTTTTTTCACATGCTCCGGCGGCAAATGATCCGACTACTGCGCCGACCGCTGATTGTTATGACACCCAAGAGCCTGCTGCGTCACCGCGCCTCCATCTCGCCGGCTTCTGATCTGTCTCAAGGCGCTTTTCACCCAGTGCTTGATGAAGTCGACGCCCTGGATCGCACAGCAGTCAAGCGGATCATTCTGTGCTCCGGGAAGGTCTACTTTGATCTGCTTGAGGAGCGCAGCCGACGCCAACAGACCGATACCGCAATCATACGTATCGAGCAGTTGTACCCGTTTCCACAGGATCATCTTGAAACCATACTGAATCACTACCCCAACCGGCGCCAGGTGGTATGGTGCCAGGAGGAACCGCGCAACCAGGGCTCCTGGCATCGCATTCAGAACCACCTCGGTCGAGCTGTGACGGGCGATCAGTCCCTCGAATATGTCAGCCGCCAAGCCTCCGCGGCGCCGGCTGCCGGCTCCTATCAGCAATACCTTACAGAACAAAAACAGTTGGTGAGCGAGGCGCTGGGGGCTGAACTACTTTCCAAAGCCGAGCAATCTGAAGAGACACAATCAAATGCCAGTTGAAATCAGAGTCCCCATGTTGCCCGAGTCGGTGGCAGACGCCACTATGCTCCACTGGCATGCCAAGATCGGCGATCCGGTTCGTCGCGATGACAACCTGGTGGACATCGAAACCGAGAAGGTCGTGCTTGAGGTGCCCGCTCCGCGTGACGGGGTTATTACTCAAATATTACACGCCGAAGGCGAAATAGTGTTGGCGAATGACGTAATTGCCCTGTTTGAAGAAGCGACTGGGCATGGAACAGCTCATGGCACAGACAGCCCCGTTGCTGACCCCTCTAACGAAAAACAGCCCGCAAATGACGCCACCTCACCGCCGCCGCCCCCAGCAAATCAGCCTCCAGCATCCACAGCAACTGAGCGTACAGCGCCCGCTGGGCCGGCAGCCCGCCACCAGGCGGCTGTTGAAGGACTAGACCTGGGTCAGGTATCCGGTAGCGGTCGGGGCGGACGCATACTAAAAGAAGATCTGAGCGTCTCTCAACAGGTCGATGCGGATTCAATAAACCCGACCGGGCCGCGCGAAAGCCGCCGCGAGCCAATGAGCCGGCTACGCCGTACTATCGCCTCTCGACTGGTTCAGGCCCAGCAAAATGCCGCGATCCTGACTACTTTTAACGAGGTTGATCTGCACCAGGTAAAGGCATTGCGTGCTCGCTACCGTGAGGCCTTCGAAAAGACTCACGGGGTACGTCTGGGCTTCATGTCATTCTTTGTCAAAGCCTGTGTTGAAGCGCTCAAACGTTTCCCGATCCTTAACGCCGCAGTAGATGGTGACGATATCATCCACCATGACTTTTACGATATTGGCATCGCAGTGTCCTCTCCGCGGGGGCTTGTCGTTCCGGTTTTGCGCGATGCGGACCAGCGGGGGCTTGCAGATATTGAATCCAGGATCGTCGAATTCGGGCAACAGGCCCAAGCTAGCACCTTGCGCCTGGAAGACCTGACCGGGGGCACTTTTACGATCACCAACGGGGGAGTTTTTGGATCGATGCTGTCTACCCCCATCCTCAACCCACCACAAAGTGCGATCCTGGGCATGCACAAAATTCAGGAACGACCCGTGGCGCTTGATGGCGCCGTAGTCATCCGACCGATGATGTACCTCGCGCTATCCTACGATCATCGTATTATTGATGGTTCCGATGCTGTGTCGTTCCTGATTGCGATCAAGGCAGCGTTGGAAGATCCAGCCCGACTGCTGCTGGAGGTCTAGTGTCTCAAATTTTTGGATTGACATTGCAGGCCTCTATTGCCTGATCGCACGGGTCACTGATGAGTTCATCCGACTTTGATGTTGTTGTTATCGGTGCCGGACCAGGCGGTTATGTCGCGGCCATACGCTGTGCTCAACTGGGGCTTAAGACTGCCTGTATTGACCGCTGGATCGACAATGACAACAAGCCCTCGCTAGGGGGCACCTGCCTTAATGTCGGTTGCATTCCATCTAAGGCGCTGCTGGACAGTTCTGAACGCTTCGAGCAGATCCGAGAGCATTCGGCCGAACACGGCATTCAGACCGGGCCTGTTGAGATCAGTATTGAGAAGATGCAGCAACGTAAACGCCGCATTGTCAGCGAATTGACAGGTGGCATTGGAGCGTTATTCAAAGCCAACAAGGTGACCTCGGTCAACGGCCATGGCTGCCTGATTGCACCGGGCAAGGTCCGCATCAGAGCATCAGACGGCCATGGCTCGGACCAGGACCAGGACCAGGTGATTAGCGCTCAGCATGTCATCCTTGCCAGTGGCTCCGAGCCAACGGTGCTACCCGGTATTGAACCCAACGGCAAAACCATTTTTGACTCATCCGGAGCACTGGATTTCGATACTGTCCCATCGACACTGGGCATCATTGGCGCCGGTGTCATTGGCCTGGAGTTGGGCAGCGTGTGGCGGCGCCTCGGGTCGAAGGTTGTCATACTCGAAGCGCTCGATAAATTCCTACCCAGTGCCGATCCCATGATCGCACGCGAGGCGCAAAAACAATTTACCCGGCAAGGGCTGGACATACGATTGGGTTGCCAGGTCACTCAGGTGGAGTGCACCTCCGAGGACTGCACCATCAATTATCGCCATGGTACAGATGACCGGTCGATTCCGGTCGAGCGCCTGATCGTTGCCGTTGGCCGACGCCCGTCTAGCGATGGTCTGCTGGATCCAGCTTGTGGTCTTCAAATTAACGAGCGGGGTTTTGTTGAAGTAGACCAGAACTGCGCTACTGCGATAGACGGCGTCTGGGCCGTTGGCGACCTGGTTCGTGGGCCCATGCTGGCGCACAAGG
>JAPKAJ010000147.1 GCA_028825345.1 Arenicellales bacterium
AGCGTTACGTCTTGGCTGTCGCACCAGAGCGGATCGAAGATTTTAAGGCGCTATGTGAGAGGGAGCGGTGCCTTTTTAGCATCGTGGGTAGCGCCAGTGCGGATGAACATTTGCTTGTCTCCGGTGTGACCGGGGTGGCTGGGCCGCACCCGGTGGACCTGCCTATGACAACCCTGTTTGGCAACGCACCACGCATGCAGCGCGATGTTCGGCGCCAGGCGGCCAATTATCCGGCTCTGGACCTTGCTGGCATCACAATGGCTGAAGCCTTTGATCGGGTGTTACGCCTGCCGGCGGTGGCCGATAAAACCTTCCTGATCACAATCGGCGACCGAAGTGTCGGAGGCCAGGTGGTCCGTGATCAGATGGTCGGCCCCTGGCAGGTCCCAGTCGCTGATGCCGGGGTTACGGCTGCGGGTTTTGATGGCCACACTGGAGAGGCAATGGCAGTGGGTGAGCGAACGCCTCTGGCCCTCGTGAGTGGGCCAGCCAGCGGTCGAATGGCCGTCGCCGAGGCAATTACCAATATTGCTTGCGCCGGGATTCACACTCTTTCAGATGTCCATCTGTCAGCCAACTGGATGGCTGCCGCTGGCGAGCCCGGCGAAGACGCGGCACTTTTTGATACGGTACACGCGGTTGCGAGCGAACTTTGCCCGGCGCTTGGCATCTCGATTCCGGTAGGTAAGGATTCGATGTCTATGTCGACCCGTTGGCAGGTTGGGGAAGTCGAGCATAGCGTCTCCTCTCCGCTATCGCTGGTGATTACCGCTTTTGCATCGGTTGGCGATGTGCGCAAGTGCGTTACCCCCGAACTCAACTTGGAACTCGACACCGAGCTCTTGCTGGTGGATCTTGCCCGTGGCTGCCAGCGCCTTGGGGCCTCCGCATTGGCGCAGGTATACGGGCAGGTCGGCGATCAGGTTCCGGACCTTGAATACCCCCAGGATCTGGTCGCATTTTTCGAGGTGACCCGGGAATTGCTGGCCCAGGGCTTATTACTGGCGTATCACGATCGCTCCGATGGGGGCTTGGGGGTCACGCTTATTGAAATGGCGTTTGCCAGTCGCTGTTCGCTCGACATTGATCTGGGTGTTGTGGATGATCCGTTGGCAGCCGTTTTTGCCGAAGAAGCGGGAGCAGTCCTGCAGGTACCCCGTGATGCACTGGATCACGTCTGGGGTCTATTTGAGCGCGTTGGCTTGCGCCAATGGGTTCGGATTATCGGAAGACCAGGGGGTCCGCCTGACACTGTACGGATTCGGGCAGGCAAAGAGGTAGTACTCGAGGCCCGGCGCAGCGACTTGCATTGTGCCTGGTCAGAACTGAGTTCCCGCATGCAAGAGCTGCGCGATAACCCGCAATGCGCACTCGAGGAATACGCACGCCTGCGTGATCTATCCGATCCGGGCTTAAGTGCCTCGGCGGCGTTTGATCCAGAGCACAACCCCGCGACAAGGGCCATTTTGAGTGGCAAACGCCCCAGGATTGCAATCTTGCGCGAGCAAGGGGTAAACGGGCAGATGGAGATGGCAGCTGCGTTTGATCGGGCGGGATTTGCCGCCGTTGATGTCACCATGTCTGATCTTACCGAGCGCCGGCACGATCTGGTGGACTTCAGTGGCTTTGTAGCCTGTGGCGGGTTCTCGTTTGGCGATGTACTGGGTGCCGGACAGGGTTGGGCTAAATCGATCCTTTTTCAGGCGAATATGCGGGACATGTTTGAAGAATTCTTTCACCGCGACAACGCTTTTGCGCTGGGAGTGTGTAATGGCTGCCAGATGATGGCAGCGCTGAAGGATCTGATTCCCGGGGCCCAGCATTGGCCCGAATTCGCAAACAACCACTCAGGACAGTTTGAATCACGTGTTGTGATGGTGGAGGTTCTGGAAAGTGAGTCGGTCCTGTTTGAAGGAATGACGGGGAGTCGCCTTCCCGTTGTGGTGGCGCACGGCGAAGGCCGGGCCGTATTTTCTGGGTCGAATAAAGCGCCAATGCCGGATGACGTCGTGCAGGCCAGCCTGCGATTTGTCGATAACTACGGCAATGCTACCGATCAGTATCCGTTCAATCCGAATGGCTCTGATCACGGCATTACCGGCCTGTGTGCGGCTAAGGGCCGGGTTACCATCATGATGCCGCACCCTGAGCGCAACTTCAGGACGCTGACCAATTCTTGGCATCCAAAAGACTGGGGTGAACACAGCCCGTGGCTGCGCCTCTTTCAAAATGCCCGCGCGTTTATCGGTTAAGTAAAACAGTACAGGAGTCGATAGGCCTGCCTACATTGCACTATAGGATGGCCCGCCACCACCCTCGGGAGTCACCCAGGTGATGTTCTGGCTGGGATCCTTGATATCGCAGGTCTTGCAATGAATGCAGTTCTGGGCATTTATCTGAAAGCGCTGCTCTGAGCCTTCGCTGACAATTTCGTAGACCCCCGCCGGACAATATCGCTGCGCGGGCTCAGCCCAACGGGGCAGATTTACGCTAAGAGGAAGATCCGCATCGCCAAGATGCAGGTGTACCGGTTGGTCTTCTTCGTGGTTGGTATTGGTCAGAAAAACTGACGAGTTTTTGTCAAAGGTCAGAACTCCGTCAGGTTTGGGGTAGTCGATCGGCGTAGCATTATCGACCTCTTTGAGTGAGTCGTGATCGACAGTGTTGTCTTTTAGCGTGAAAGGTAATTTGCCGCGCAGCCAGTTCTGATCGACGTAATTGAATGCTCCGCCCAGATAAGGGCCAAACTTATGCAAGGCTGACCCGAAATTACGTGCCGACTTCAGTTCCGGGTAAAGCCAGGAGCAGCGCATGTGCGAGTCGTAGTGGGTGTGATCTTTGCCGCCTGGGTCCCCCTCTAAGAGCACCTCGACAATAGTTTCAGCGGCGAGCATCCCGGATTTCATGGCGGTATGGGTGCCCTTGATCTTAGAGAAGTTGAGTGTGCCGGCATCACAACCTACCAGGAAGGCTCCCGGCAGGGACATTTTGGGCAGGGAATTAAGACCCCCTTTGGTAATCGCTCGAGCACCGTACGATAGTCGTTCACCACCGGCCAGAGTAGGTGCAATTTTGGGGTGCGTCTTAAACCGCTGCAGCTCGTCGAAGGGGCTTAGGTAGGGGTTGTCGTAATTCAAATCGACGATAAGCCCCAGCGCGACCTGACGATCCTCTAAATGGTACAAAAAGGCACCGCCGGATGCATGGTTTTCTGACAACGGCCAGCCGGCGCCATGCACAACCAACCCCGGCTCGTGACAGGCAGGATCCACTCGCCACAGTTCTTTAAGGCCAATGCCGTAGTGTTGGGGTGATTTTTCATGATCAAGCGCATACTGGCGGATCAGCTGCTTGCCGAGGTGCCCCCGGCAACCCTCAGCGAACACCGTGTACTTGGCATGCAGTTCCATGCCTGCCTCATACGCGGCTTTGTGTTCACCGTTTTTAGCGATACCCATCTCACCGGTGGCTACTCCCTTAACTGCGCCGGTGTCATTGAACAACACTTCGCTGGCGGGAAATCCCGGATAGATATCGACCCCTAAAGATTCAGCCTGTTCGCCAAGCCAGCGGGCCACCTGACTCAGGCTGACAATGTAGTTGCCGTGGTTATGCATGGTCTGCGGAGCGAGGGCATTGGGGATCTTTAGCGCTTTTTGGGCGCTGGTAAAAAAATAGATCTCATCACGGGTAACCGGTGTATTCAGCGGCGCGCCGCGCTCTGCCCAGTCCGGAAACAGCTCGTTCAGTGCCGTGGGCTCAATCACCGCACCGGAGAGGATGTGATCGCCCACGGCCGCCGCTTTTTCAAGCACCACCACGCTGAGCTCTAGCTCATGTTGTTTGGAAAGTTGCATCAACCGGCAGGCGGCGGAAAGGCCAGCCGGGCCGGCGCCAACGACAACGATGTCGACCTCCATGGATTCTCGTTCGATGGGTGCGGTGGACTCAGTCATGTTAATCCCAGCATTTAAGGCCAATGACCTTAGAGTACCTGCAGGATGCCGGTGAGGGAAGTCTTGCCGGCGACAAACCTGATCCAGCCCTGATCGAGGAGGGGTGCTGCAAGCGTTAACTCTTCTAAATTTGAGGAGTGAGTCCGTGAGCTAAGATTAAACAAGGCATCGCTGCTCCGTTTTTCTATGACAGACGCTCGCCGTTTGGGTTTAGTGGCCCCGACCGCCGTTTTGAGAAAGATTGACCACTTTTGATGGGGGAGGTCATAGGGAGAAAGGCTTCGTTGCCGTATCGACTCATAGCAATTACTACTTTTATAACAGGCGTGCAATCCACAGGCCAGTAGTCGTATTATTCGGCTTGTCTATGCGTAGCACACGTTAGATTACAGCCTGAGGGCGATGTCACCATGGGTCAGGACAGTACGATCATGAATAAGCTCCCATTTTCCTCACCTGGACGTTTTTACAAGGGGAACTTGCATACCCATTGCACCGGCTCCGATGGCGACTATTCGGTTCAAGAGGTGGTGCGCCGTTACCGGGACAAAGGCTACGACTTTCTGGCAATAAGCGATCATTTCCTTGAGCGTTACGACTACCCGGTAACCGATACCCGATCCTTTCGCCGAGAAGACTTCACCACCCTTATTGCCGCCGAGTTGCACGCCGGCAAATTATTGAACGATGAGTTGTGGCACGTACTCGCGGTTGGGTTACCCCTGGATTTTCCACCCAAAGGCGTCGACGAGGGTATTGTGGCATTGGCCGAGCGGGCATTTGCGGCCGGCGCTTTTATGGGCATCGTTCATCCAGCATGGTACGGGCTCCAACCTGAAGACGCGCAACTGTTGCCATTCGCCCACGCTGTCGAGGTATATAACCATGGCGCCGAGATAGAAAATGATCGCGGCGACGGCTGGGGGTTGTGCGATATGTTGCTGAACGATGGCAGGCGACTACACGGCTTTGCAACAGATGACGCTCATCATATGGCGCATGATGCTTTTGGCGGCTGGGTTCATGTTAAGGCCGAGAGCCTGGACCCGCAATCGATACTGGAAAGCTTGAAAGCCGGAGCGTTCTATTCATCTCAGGGGCCGCAGATCGAGAATATCGAAATCAGCCCCGATGAGGTGCTCATCGAGTGTTCGCCGGCGCGTGCGGTGATGATCGCCGGGCGTGGTTCACGGGCCGACAAAGTGCTGGGCACCGGGATCAGGTCGGCACGCTTGTCATTGCAGCGCTTTACGCCGGGGCATTTTCGGATTACGGTTGTTGATGCCGATGGCCGCAAGGCCTGGTCTAACCCAGTTTGGCTGGAGTGATATTGGAGCTCGCGATATGATGGATCTGAATGGCGTAACCGCGTTGGTGACAGGCGCGGGTTCCGGCATGGGCGCTGCCACCGCAAAAGCGCTTGCAAAGCGTGGAGCCCGAGTCGCGGTGGTCGATCTGAACCTCGAAAGCGCACAACAGACTGCGGATTCGATCAAGGGTCTTGCTTTAAGTGCTGATGTCTCCAGTGGCGAGTCGGTTGAGGCAGCACTGCAACAGGTGGTTGATGAGTTGGGCGCGCCCCGCGTGGTGGTGAGTTGCGCAGGGATTGCAGCGGCGTCACGCATTGTCGGACGCGAGGGGCCGCACGAGTTGGATCTTTACCAGCGGGTGATCAACGTAAATCTGGTGGGCACTTTCAACGTATTGCGCCTTACGGCCGAGCGGATGAGCACCCTTGATCCGGTATCAGATAGTGGCGCCCGTGGTGTTATCGTCAATACCGCTTCCGTTGCAGCCTATGATGGGCAGATAGGCCAGGCCGCTTACAGCTCATCCAAGGGCGGTGTGGTGGCCCTCACTTTGCCAGCTGCCCGTGAACTGGCGCGTTTTGGGATTCGGGTCATGACGGTGGCGCCTGGACTCATCGGCACCCCCATGCTGCTCAATATGCCAGATGAGGTTCAACA
>JAPKAJ010000148.1 GCA_028825345.1 Arenicellales bacterium
AAAATACGACAATTTCAAAATTGGAAGTATATGTTCAGACCTAAATATCAAAGAAGCTTTACAACAGGGCTCTGCCTAGATCTAGAGTCGGCTGCACCAGCAGTTTGAGTACCAGCATCAACGCGATAAAGACAATAATGGGCGATAAATCCAGTCCACCAGTAGCTGGCAACAGCCGTCGCGCTGGCGCCAGGAGAGGCTCGGTGAAAGATCCCAGCAAGCGGGCCATAGGGTTGTGCGTTCCGCTGCTTACCCAACTCAGCAATGCTCGAACAAAGATGCTGAATACGACGACATAAACCGCCAACTTCAGCAATTCGCCAATACTGAGTATCAGCACGCCACTCATACGCGGGGTATGGCCCAGCATCAGCGTCGTAAGAGCGAGCCTTAGCCCCTCGAGGATTAGCAGCAGCACGATTGCACCGAGATCAATCCCCCAAAGGCTTGGTATGAGTTGGTGTAAGCGCGCAAGTGGCGGGTTACTGGCTTTTACAATGAATTGCGATAGCGGGTTATAAAAATCTACTCGCGCAAGCTGAAACAAGAAGCGTAACAGTACGATCAGTATATAAAGGCCCAGCACAGTATCGACCAGAAACAGCCCCGCATCGGCAAAGTATCCTCCTGCCATCAGTTGTCCTCCAGTATTCCGGCTAACTCCGCCGAACGCTGCCGCGCTGCAGATACGGCAGCCTGCATGATATCACTCACATTAGACGCATCTAGCGTGCGAATAGCGGCTTCGGTGGTGCCACCCGGCGAGGTAACGCGCTCGCGCAATTGCCCTGGGCCTTCGGTTGATTCCAGCGCCAGCCGCGCCGCCCCAAGTGCAGTCTCCAGTGCAAGCAGGCGTGCGGTATCAGCATCAAGCCCTTCTCGAACCCCCGCTTGCTCAATCGCTTCCATCAGGTAGAAAAAATACGCTGGGCCACTGCCCGAAACGGCCGTGACTACATCCATCAGCGACTCTTTTTCTAGCCACACGGTAGTTCCGACTGATCGCATGATGGATTCGGCAAGGTCACACTGTGGTGCACTGGCGCTTTCATTGGCAAAAAGGGCGGACATGCCAGCCCCTACCAACGCCGGGGTATTGGGCATGACCCGCACTAGCGCAGGTTTGCCGCCCGCCCAGCGTTCAATGTTTTTTGCAGGAATGCCCGCGGCGATCGAAATCAGTAAAGGTGATGTTTGGCGAATCAATGTACCGAGCGGCGTGAGCGCCTCGCGCATGATCTGGGGCTTTACTGCAAGAACGATCACATCGGCGTGTTTGATTGCGGACTCATTTTCAGCGAGCGCCTTGATGCCAAAGTCCTGAGCGAGCGACTCGCGCAGTTCTGTCAATGGTTCGCCCACGGAGATATTCTCGGCCGCTGCGCCTGCGCCTATGAGTCCACCAATAAGGCTGCGAGCCATATTGCCCCCGCCAATAAACGTGATACGTTCGTCTTTCATATTTGTCTCAATGATTTTCTGGGTTTCTAGTCAGGATCTTCAGTTCCGCGCTTTTGTCTAGGTCCGAAGATCGCGGTACCGATACGCACATGGGTTGTGCCTTCGGCAACCGCAGCTTCCAGATCATCGGTCATACCCATTGACAGGCAATCAAGGCTGATCCCCAATTGCTGACTGGTTCTTTCCTGAAGTTCCCGCAGGCGGCTAAAGATTGACCGTTGCCGATCGAAATCGTTTTCGGGTGCGGGAATCGCCATCAGGCCACGCAGGCGAATATTGGGTAGTTCCAAAACTGTGGCGGCCAACTCGCTAACCGCATCCGGCGAGATACCCGCTTTTGTGACTTCATTTTGTAAGTTGACCTGAAGCAGGATGTTGAGAGGCTCCATTTCCGCTGGTCTCAGTTCAGACAGGCGTCGTGCAATCTTGAGCCGCTCAACGCTGTGAATCCAGTCGAAATTCTGTGCGATATCACGGCATTTGTTGCTCTGGATTGGGCCAATAAAATGCCAGGTGCGATTCAAATCCCCTAGTTCTGGAAACTTGGCTAGAGCGTCTCGCACCTGATTCTCACCGAAGTCTTGTTGCCCCTCTTGAGCTACGGCACGAATATCTCGAGCCGGGTAAGTTTTGCTGACCGCTACCAGGCATACACTGTTATTGGGTCGATCAAAACGCTTCTCTGCCGTTCGCAGGCGCTGAAGTAGCCCCTGGTAGCGAGAAACAAGACTACCATGTGAACTTGAATCAGAATCAAACACGTCTTGCATCGCGATCTTCAGTGGAAAGTTAGTCTTTCAGTTCAATGTCTACGGCTTTTGCGACTCTCGTCGTGATTTTGGCCACGGCGATCATTTTCAATTTTTTGTGAATTGGTATTCATTGCCATAAACGCAACACACCCGGCATCACTTGATTTATTTGCCGAGCCATTTTAGGCGCCAAAATCAATGCCGGTGAATAACAGCATCCCAAGCATCCAAAGCCTGTAAACCAGCATGGAAATAAGTTGGTTGGCATTATACTGACAGGCGGTTGATAATTACCCGCAATTGGATTTTCATTGATCTTTTTCCATGGACTTGTCTGAACTTTTAGCTTTTGCCGTTAAGAATGGCGCTTCCGATATCCATATCAGCTCGGGCCTGCCGCCGCTGATCCGGATCGATGGCGAGATGCGGCGCATCAAGGTGGACCCGCTGACTTCAAATGTTGTGCACGACATGATCTACGACATTATGCTCGACAGTCAGCGCAAGGAGTTTGAGGAGCGTTTGGAGGCCGATTTTGCGTTTGAGATTGCCAGCGTTGCGCGCTTTAGAGTTAACGCTTATAACCAGGCCCGCGGGCCTGCAGCCGCTTTTCGGACGATTCCTACCGAGGTTCTCTCGCTCGAGGATATCAATGCGCCACCGATATTTCGGACGCTGTCAGAAAAACACCGCGGTTTAGTGTTAGTCACCGGCCCAACGGGCTCTGGTAAATCGACGACGTTGGCGGCAATGGTCGATTACGTTAACCACTCTAAGAAAGGGCATATTCTGACCATTGAAGATCCGATTGAGTTTGTTCATCAGAGCCATAACTGCTTGATTAACCAACGCGAGGTGGGTCGGCATACGCAAAGTTTTAACAATGCGCTGCGTTCTGCGCTTCGTGAAGATCCTGATGTGGTTCTGGTGGGTGAGATGCGGGATCAGGAGACCATCAGTTTGGCGTTGACCGCAGCGGAGACGGGCCATCTGGTTTTTGGCACTTTACATACTTCCTCGGCAGCTAAGACCATTGACCGCATTATCGATGTGTTCCCGGCCGGTGAAAAAGAAATGGTGCGCGCGATGTTATCCGAGTCTCTCGAGGGCGTGATCGCTCAGCGACTTTTAAAAAAGCCTGAGGGTGGGCGGGTAGCAGCGTACGAGATCATGATCGGCACGCCTGCGATCCGTAATCTCATCCGTGAAGCTAAAGTCCCCCAGATCTACGGCATGATACAAACGGGCCGCGACGCGGGTATGGTGACGATGGACCAGTCTTTAGATGATCTTGTCAGTCGTAATCTGGTTACCCGCGAAACGGCTCGAACGCTGGCGGTCGATCAGTCAAAATTCGAGTAAGGCAAATGCAAGTGTTGGATCTTTTCAAGCTGATGACCAGCAAGAGCGCGTCAGATCTATTTATCACCGTCGGGGCGCCACCCAGTCTCAAAGTCGATGGTCAGGTGTTTCCGGTAAAGACCGATGTTTTGACCCCTGAAAGTTCGCAACAGCTCGTCAATTCGCTGATGAGTGAGGCCCAGCGTCAGCAATTTGAAACTGACAAAGAGGCCAACTTTGCGGTAAATCCAGAAGGGTTAGGCCGTTTTCGCGTCAACGTGTTCCGCCAGCAAGGCCAAGTTGGCATGGTGGTAAGGCGTATCAGCGCGCATATCCCCACATTTGAGGAGTTAAATCTGCCACCGGCTATTCTGGAGAAGATAGCCATGGCCCGCCGTGGGCTCGTGCTCTTTGTCGGCGGTACCGGCGCCGGAAAAAGCTCTACCCAGGCCGCCATGGTCGGGTATCGTAATCATCACACTCGCGGGCATATTGTCACGGTTGAAGATCCCATCGAGTTTGTGCACGCACATGATCGATGCATTGTGACTCAGCGCGAAGTTGGGGTGGATACCATGTCCTATCGGTCGGCATTGGAAAACGCGATGCGACAGGCGCCGGATGTGATCCAAATTGGAGAGATACGCACCCCTGAGACTATGAAACAGGCGATCATCTTTGCTGAGACAGGGCATTTGTGCCTTGCGACCTTACACGCCAACAATACCTATCAGGCATTGGAACGGATTGTTAACCTGCATAGCCGGTCAGGAGATCGTGAAACCCTGTATATGGATTTATCCATGAATTTGAAAGCGATTATCTCGCAGCGTCTGGTGCCTAGAGTTACCGGCGGTGGGTTTGTGCCGGCGGTCGAAGTTATGCTGAATTCTCCTCTGGTCAGCGATCTGATCCTGAAAGGAGAGGTCGATAATATCCGGGATGCTGTGGAAAAGTCGGTCGATGAAGGGATGATTAGTTTTGACCAATCATTGTTCGATCTTTTTGAAAAAGACCTGATCAGTTACGAGGATGCGATGCGTAGTGCAGATTCCGAAAACAATCTGCGCCTTAGGATCAAGCTCGAAGGCAAGGCGGCAAAAGGGAAAAAAGACCTTGGCTCAACCTTTGAACAGGTGGAGTTCTGATCAGCGTCGGGAGAACCTGACTTCACCAGCAACCAGGGTGGCCTCGACAATGCCAGGCAGTGATTGCTGGTCGAAAGGCGTGTTGCTTCCGTTGCTGCATAGTTGTGCCGCATTCACCTGCCACGAGGCAGTGGGATCAAACACGCATATATCCGCAGGTGCTTCAGGCCCCAGTTGGCCGATATCGATACCGAGGATTCGTGCTGGATTGGCGGTCACTTTGGCAAGCGCATCGGACAATGATAGGACGCCCTCATTGACCAGTTTGAGCGTCAATGACAATAGCGTCTCCAGGCCTGCAATTCCCGGGGCGGATTCGCTGAAAGGTGCCAGTTTAGCGTCGAGGCCATGCGGTTGGTGATCGGAGCAGATCACATCAAGAATTCCACTGGCAAGCCCCTCACGCAGAGCGTCGCGATCGACTGAACCGCGTAGTGGCGGGATCACATGACAACGGGTATCAAATTCTCCAATGTCCTGTTCACTTAAATGCAGGTGATGAGCTGATACGCCGGCAGTGACGTTGAGTCCGCGGGCTTTTGCCTCACCGATTTTGCTTACCGATCGCGCACAGGATAACTGCGTGATATAGCCACGCGTGCCAGTGGTTTCGATTAGTGCAAGCTCTCGCGCCAGTGCGACGACCTCGGCGGCTGCAGGTATCGCAGGCAGACCCAAGCGCGTGCTGACTTCGCCTTCGTGAACGCAGCCGTTACCTTTCAGCCAAGGGTCGAGTGCTGTGAGAAATACCGTCAGGTCGAAAGTGCTGGCGTATTGCATGGCACGGCGCATCACCAGAGTGTTGTCTATGCTGTGATCGACGTTGCTGAGCGCAGTGCAGCCAGCGTCGCGCAAAGTGGCCATGTCGGTGAGTTGCTCTCCCTTAAGGCCGATGGTGAGCGCACCCAGCGGGTAGACCCGTGCTTTTTCAATCCGTCGGCCGCGCTGGCGCACCATATGCACCATCGCTGGGGTATCGATTACCGGGTTTGTGTCTGGCGGTACACAGACGCTGGTGACACCGCCGGCGACAGCAGCACTAAGCTCGCTTTGCATAGTCGCTTTATGTTCCTCGCCAGGTTCACGCAGGCGCGCCTGCAGATCGACCAGTCCGGGACAAACGACCTTGCCAGTCGCATCGATTGTCTGATCGGCTGTGAAATCGCTCCCGGCAAGCTG
>JAPKAJ010000149.1 GCA_028825345.1 Arenicellales bacterium
AGCAAATAACACCAGCCACAATACAATATTTGCAGGATATATCAGTTGCGGCAGCAACTTCGACAGCGTGATCCACTCTGGCATGGGTTGGCTTATAGCCCGTCTTTAATTGAAAGCACTGGCGCGTCGCAATTAACAACAGACTCGCAGTCGACCTTTGCTGCGGTTTACTGCTGGCAACAAACGGTTACTGCTGCTAAACCCAAATCTAAACAACACATCGGGAAGTTGTCTCAAGGAGCAGGTCGTTAATCTTCTGACTCTGAAACGACAGCTTTCTCAAGCACGATGTCTTCCAGCGGCACATCGGAGTGACCACCAGCATTACCTGTTGGCACTGCTGCTATGGCCTCAACAACATCCATACCCGAGGTCACCCGCCCAAACACCGCATAGCCCCAGCCAGTGGCCGATTTCTCGGTGTGATCAAGAAAACTGTTGTCTTTCAGGTTGATGAAAAACTGCGAGGTCGCAGAATGCGGTTCGTTGGTGCGGGCCATGCAAATAGCGCCGGTCAGATTCTTCAAACCATTGTCGGCTTCGTTCTCGATCGGTGTGCCGGTCGCTTTTTCAGCCATACCGCTTTGTAGACCGCCACCCTGAATGACAAATCCGGGAATCACCCGGTGGAAAATCGTCCCATCGTAATGTCCGCTTTTAACATACTCGAGAAAATTGGCCACCGTAATCGGTGCGTTTTTTGCATCCAACTCCAGTTCGATTACACCTTTTGAGGTGGTCATCTCCACCATAACTTTGTCTCCTTGATTTTGACCTGCCAGCGCAGAGCCGCAGATCAGTGGAAAAACGCCGATAGCCAGCAACATCACCTTCAGGCGAAGGGTTATTGCAAATCTGCCGAACACATTCATGACTCACCCGCCATCTTCAGGATATGACGCCACTCGATCGCTGCCACTGGCAGGATCGAGAGTCGGTTACCGCGCTGCACCAGGCGCATATCGCCAAGTTTCTTCTGCGTCTTGATCGATTGAAGCGTCACCGGGTTTTTGAATTTTTTCTTGAACCGTACATCAACCATAAGCCAGCGGGGGTTATCCGGGTTGCTGTCAGCATCAAAATATTTCTCGTTTGAATTAAAAGCCGTATGATCAGGATAAGCCGTACAGGCGATCTCCATGATGCCAACCACGGCGGGCTCGGCGCAGTTGGAGTGATAGAAAAACGCCAGATCACCCTTTTTCATCTGATCGCGCATGAAATTACGCGCCTGATAGTTGCGTATACCATCCCAGTAGTCAGTCTTGCGTTTTTGCGAGCGCAAGTGATCAATGGAATACACATCTGGCTCACTTTTCATTAGCCAGTAGGCCATGGAATTACCCCTTCTCGTCGGCGCGCACCCGCGCGATACCCCGGCTGGTGCCAGTCGTTTCATCTATATCGATCACCACGCCGCAGACTGAAGCCGGCCCGGCAGCTACCTCAAAACGCGCCGGCACACGCTCGACAAAGCGCTTCAGGACGCCGGACGTTTCCATGCCGATCACCGAATTATAACAGCCTGTCATACCGACATCACAGATATGCGCAGTGCCACCCGGCAAGATCCGCTCATCTGCCGTGGGTATATGGGTGTGAGTGCCAACCACCCCGGATACCCTGCCATCCAGATACCACCCCATAGCCACTTTCTCGCTGGTCGCCTCGGCATGAAAATCCACCAGCACTACCTTGACGTTCTCTGGCTTTTTCTCAAGGATCGCATCTGCGCAGTGAAAGGGGCAATCCAGTGTCGGGTGCATAAATACCGTGCCCATAATATTCAGCACGCCAACCTGCACACCGTTACTACCGGTGGCAACCACCCAGCCGCTGCCGGGTGTTCCCAAAGGATAGTTGTGAGGACGCAATAACCGCGGCTCGGTCTGGATCAGTTCCAGCGCTTCGCGCTTGTCCCATATATGGTTGCCCGAAGTCAGTACATCAATTTCGCTTTTCTCCAGCAGTTCCTCGAGGACCCCTGCGGTCACTCCGAAACCACCCGCGGCGTTCTCCGCGTTGACAACAGTCAGTTGGGCCTCGGCCTCATCTTGTAGTTGCGGTAAAAATCGACGCAGCGCCCTGCGCCCCGCCTTGCCAACCACATCGCCGATAAAGAGTATGTTCATGTTTCAGATGCTTCGATCAATTCGCTGCCCCACGCTGAACGGGCCAAAAACCGGTTTCTGTCAAAATGCCGTCCAGCGGTATATCCCAACTATCAACCTCCAACCGTGTGACCCTTTGGAATTCGTGGGCCAACCCGATCAGCAATGGGCGGCGCCAGTGGCGACGATGACGACATGCTGCCAGTGACGCATCATAAAAACCCCCGCCCATTCCCAGGCGATTGCCACCTTCATCAAAGGCGACCAACGGCATCAGCAACCAGTCCAGATTCACCGGATCGACCAAGGTCCGGCGATCATGAAAAGGCACCGGGATATCGAAGCGCCCTGCTTGTAGTGGCTCATCCGGAAAGTAGCGGGCAAAACGCACGCGTGGACGCTGAGTACCGAAAAGTACCGGCAAATACCCTATCCGGCCCCGCGCTATTAGAGATTCGAGCGCCGGCAAGGGATCAATCTCTCCATCACTGGCAAAATAAGCGCCAAAACGCCTGCCTCCATGTATGCCTGGCAACCGAAGCAGTTGGGCGCACAGTTTCTCTGCCGCCTGCCCTTGCTCAGTTTCAGACAATGCCCGGCGCCTGGCACGCATCTGTCGGCGCAGCTGGCACTTTTCATCTACCGTATTCATCACCATGGTCAGAAAAAGGCACCACCCGCCTGTGCCGCAGGTTCCCGGTGTACCTTGAACCTAAAGGTTCAAGTGGGGGCCACTGCGGCGCCTTAAGGCTTTCCCGGATAAAACGGGACATGCACAACGGCGCCTGCAAAATGATCCCCGGTCTGTGATACAGGTTCTAAGGGATTGGCGAGAACTTGCGAACACCGCAGGCGGTGCCGTGCGTATTTTACCGGATTGCGAAAGAAAAGCGTGTACCAAATGTTACGCAGCTCACAACCGGGAGGTTTCGCCAAGGTCCGTCGCTGCGCTCACTTTCTCCCTCAACTCACGCAAGCGCTGTAGCGCATCATCGCCTTCACCACCATCGCGGCGCAAACGCAGTAACTCGTTACTGAGATTCAAGGCGGCCAGTACCACGGTGTGCTCAAGACCGATCACTTTGCTCTGATCCTGCACGATCTGCAGTTGCCCGTTGAGATAGTCAGCCGCTGCCTCCAGATCTTCGCGTTCACCCGGCGAGCACGCGATCGTGAATTCACGATCAAGAATCCGGACCTTGACGCTTTCCTTAGGCACGCTGCTATGTTACCGCTACGCTAACAGAATCACGAACAGTGACGCCGGTCAAGATGGGTCTGCGCCTCGCAGCCGATCAACCACAAGATCGATCCGGCGCTTTGCCTCACGATTTCTACTGACCAACTCTTCTTTTTCGCGGGTCACTTGCTCCTCGGCTGCGCGCAGTTCTTCATTTTGGGAGCGCAAATCCCCACAAGTCTCAATCAAGTGCTCCACCTGCCGCGCCAACCCTTCAATTTCGCCGCGCAAAGGTGGCGTTTGCTTATCATTCATCTTGGCCTGATCCTCCTCAGGGTATTTGGCAGGGCCTGTATTTATCGTGATGTGCCCCGCACAAGCAGAATCATAGAGTTCCTGGCGAATCGGGTCAACGGCGAGATGGGTGGCGTAGTCTTGATATAATTGCTGATCACCCCCTAGCCTTTTGCGATCTACCATGACTTCTCCTCCGGAGTTGAAGCTGGACGGAGCCTTCTACCAGCATTTTCAGACCCTGCTCGAAAACCATATTCCAGGATGCTCACCGGCTGAAGTGCACGGAATTCTGACTGGATTAGTCTGTTCAGGCGAATCAGAAGTAAGCTTTGATTCGTGGCAAAACCTGCTGATGGACTCCAAAACACCAAGTTCGGACAACGAACGGATGGGCGATGCCCTCGGTGCATTGATCACTCTGATCGACCGGGCATTGCAGAGCCAGGATTTCGCCTTTCGCTTGCTGCTACCCCCGGATAGCGAGAGTGTCAGCAACCGCACGCAGGCGCTGGCCCACTGGTGTCACGGCTTTACCCTCGGGTTGCGGTGGAATGGCGCCATCGAGCCCAATACGCTCGAGCCGGACGCCGCCGAAGCTATAATCGATATCGCAGATATCGCACGGGCCGATACCACCTCGGTTGCACCTGACGACGAAACAGCCCTTGCCGAAATCGAGGAATACCTGCGGGTCGCGGCTCAGCTGATTTTTGAAGCCACACGCCCGCCCCCAGCGGTGGCCCAACCTAAGGATTAAGGCGAGTGCTATGACAACTGCCCGAGACTACGCGCAACGGCGCCAACACCTGATGAGCCATCTGGGCGATGGCATCGCCGTGATTCCGAGCGCCCCCCGGGCCCGCCGCAACGGTGACGTCGAGTACCGTTATCGACCCGACAGTGATTTGTTCTACCTCACAGGCTTTACCGAACCCGAGGCAGTGGCAGTACTGGCTCCGGGACGGGCTAACGGCGAATTTCTGATTTTCTGTCGTGAGCGCGATCCAGTACAGGAAATGTGGAATGGAGGGCGAGTCGGACTCGAGGGAGCCGTCAACACATTTGGCGCCGATGATGCCTTCCCCTTTGAGGATATCGAGGACATTCTTCCGAGCCTGTTGGAGAACCGTTCCAGGGTCTATTGCAACCTGGGCCGCTACCCGGGCTTTGACAAGCAGTTGCTGCGCTGGCTGAGTGATGTCAAAACCCGCCGCCGCAGCGGCGTCACCGCGCCAGGAGAACTGGTTGATCTGGGCTGCATTTTGCATGAATTGCGCCTGATCAAACGCGCGCCTGAGCTTCGTGTCATGAAAAAAGCGGCAGCTATTTCGGTTAACGCTCACCGGCGGGCCATGACTCGCTGCGCACCGGGCATGCGTGAGTACGAGATCGAAGCCGAGCTGGAATACGTATTTCGCCAAGGCGGCGCGCAGTATCCGGCCTACCCGTCTATCGTGGCTGGGGGTGCCAATGCCTGCGTGCTGCATTACATCGATAACCGCGACCGACTGCGCAAAGGAGATCTTCTGCTGATCGATGCGGGAGCCGAGCTGGATTGCTACTGTGCCGATATCACGCGCACCTTCCCTATCAACGGCCGCTTCAGCGCTACGCAAAAAGCGCTTTACGATATTGTCCTGGCAGCGCAACTGGCCGCGATCGACGCCGTCAAGCCAGGAGCGACTTTCAACGATCCCCATGAAGCGGCAGTACGAGTCATCAGCACCGGACTGAAAGACCTCAAGCTTCTCAAAGGCAGTGTAGACGGACTGATCGAAAAAGGGGCTTATCAGAAGTTTTTTGTCCACCGAACCAGTCACTGGCTGGGCCTGGACGTGCACGATGTGGGCGAATATCGGCTGGGGAATGCATGGCGTGTCCTCGAAGCCGGAATGGTGCTGACAGTTGAGCCGGGCATCTATGTTCCAGCCGAGAAGAGTATCCCCAAAAAGTGGCAGGGAATCGGGATTCGCATCGAGGATGATGTGCTGGTCACTCGGGCCGGCCACGAAGTTCTTACTGATGATGCGCCCAAGCATCCTGAAGCCATCGAGGATCTGATGGCCTCAGGCGACTGAACGGGCAGTGGCACAGCATGTAACCATCGTCGGCGGCGGACTTGTTGGCGCGAGTCTCGCCTGTGCGCTGGAGCCACTGGATATCGACATCACGGTGCTTGAGGCCACGCCATTCGACGACGAGACTCAACCCAGCTTTGATGAACGCACCATCGCCCTCACTTTCAGTTCACGTCGAGTGCTCGATGGCATCGGTATCTGGCCTCAAATCGC
>JAPKAJ010000150.1 GCA_028825345.1 Arenicellales bacterium
CGCATTTTTGCGGCCGAACTCTCTGGCTACAAGTGCCAGACCTAAAAACCGTTAATTTACAGTCCACTACTTGCGGAAGACTGATCCTGGACCGAAGTGCACGCTAAAACCAGGATGTATTTTAGGCCAACGCCGGGATACTTTTCGTGTCGGGTTTGTCTGTTCTCTTAGTGGTGAAGAATCTGACTCAAGAATAGTTTAGTTCGGTCGTGCTCGGGGTTCTCGAAAAATTCGTGAGGTGGTTTTTCCTCAATGATCTCTCCGCCGTCCATGAAGATAACACGGTGCGCAACGGCCGTGGCAAAACCCATCTCATGAGTGACCACCAGCATAGTCATGCCACTTTCGGCGAGTTCGATCATGACATCGAGCACTTCTTTAATCATTTCTGGATCCAGCGCTGAGGTGGGCTCATCGAAGAGCATGATGCGCGGATTCATACATAATGAACGGGCGATTGCGACCCGCTGTTGTTGACCGCCAGATAACTGCCCGGGGTACTTCAGCGCTTGTTCGGGGATCTTGACACGTTCAAGGTATTGCATCGCGCTTTCTTCTGCCTCGGCGCGGGGCATCTTGCGAACCCAGATAGGCGCGAGGGCGACGTTTTCCAAAACAGTCAGGTGGGGAAACAGGTTGAACTGTTGAAAAACCATGCCGACCTCAGAACGGACGATCTCAATATTTTTGAGGTCCTGTGTAAGTTCGGTGCCATCCACTGTGATCGTACCCTGCTGATGCTCCTCAAGGCGGTTGATGCAGCGAATGAGGGTAGATTTCCCGGATCCCGATGGCCCGCAGATCACGATACGTTCCCCGCGGCGAACCTCAAGGTTGATATTTTTCAGGACGTGGAAATCGTCAAACCACTTATGCATGCCATTGATAGTAATGATCGGCTCGGCTGGCTCGACTGAGTTGTTCTGGGCGTCATCTGGATTGTTCATGATTGCGATCCTGTTGGCAGGGATTATTGGGCGTGCCCGGTCTCCAGTTTTTTCTCGAGGCTAAGCGAGTAGCGGGCCATACTGAAACAACAAAGGAAGAAGAACAGGGCAATAAAAAGGTATAACTCCGGTGCCAGGCCGAGCCAGTCCGGGTCGTTTAATCGTGCTCGGCCCAGGCCAAGGATGTCCATCATTCCGATAATCAGTACCAGCACCGAATCCTTGTATAAACCGATAAAGGTGTTGACGATTCCGGGAATCGATATTTTCAGGGCCTGTGGCAGGATTATCAGCCGATGAGCCTTCCAGTACGTTAAGCCCAGCGAGTCTGCAGCCTCATATTGGCCTGATGACAGGCCTTGCAGGCCACCACGTACGACCTCAGCAATATAGGCGGCCGAGAACAGTGTGACCATGATTAACACGCGCATTAACAGGTCGAATGTGGACCCAGGTGGAAGAAAATAAGTGAGCATGGTCGAGGCAACAAATAAAAGGGTAATCAAGGGGACCCCTCGAATAAACTCAATAAATATCACACAGGCTGCCCGTAGCGCCGGTAGTTCGGAGCGCCGCCCCAGTGCTAACGCGATACCGAGCGGCAATGAAAAGGTAATCCCGGTGACGCCTATGATCACGGTCAGCAGGATTCCACCAAGTTTTTGTGTGCCAACGGGGGTGAGACCAAAGCCGCCGACTATCAACCAGGCGCCGATGAATGGAAAGGCAACCGCAAACCAGAGCCAGTATTTCTTGCCCGGCAAGTTATCACGCAGCACGCCAACAATGGCAAGCAGTAGCAGTATGAACGCGACATTGACCCGCCACCGTTCAGGCTCAGGATACCAGCCATAGATAAAGAGTCTGAAACTCCCACGAATGAAGGCCCAGCAGGCACCCGCTCGCGGCTCATCCATCTGTGCCCAGCAGTCCTTGCGATCAGTGGCACTCCAGATCGCATCAAAAAGCGCCCAGTTCAATGCAGGGGGTACGATAGACCAGAGAAGCCAGGCAGAAAGCAGGGTCAGGGTGATATTAAGTGGCGAAGAAAGTAGATTGGCCCGGATCCAGCCGATCGGGCCGGTCGTTCGAACCGGGGGAGGCAGGTCTGGGTGCGCCCCGGGTGCGTAGCCATGTGTTGTATGATTTTGAGCCATTACCGGAGTCTTCTACCGTTCAGTAAGCTTGATGCGATGATTGAACCAGTTCATGAAACTGGAGATAGCGAGGGAGATCACCAGATAAACGCCCATGACGATCATCATGGTTTCCATTTCTTTACCGGTCTGCATCAGGCTGATACCACCGATAGTAGCTGTGATATCCATGTAGCCAATCGCGATAGCGAGGGACGAGTTTTTGGTCAGGTTTAGATACTGACTGCAAAGTGGGGGCACGATTACGCGCAACGCCTGTGGGATGATAACCAATTGCAGAGTACGGTTGTTTTGCAGTCCTAGCGCGTGGGCCGCCTCACTCTGGCCGCGACTGATAGCGAGTATCCCGGCACGCACGATCTCAGAAATAAAACAGGCTGTGTAGTAGGAGAGCGCCAGGCAAAGCGCTAGAAACTCTGGCTTGATTGCCATGCCACCTTTGAAATTAAAGCCCTTGAGCGCCGGGATGTCCCAAGATAAGGGCATACCGGCCGTAAGGAAGGCGATACCCGGCAGAGCGATAATGATAGCTGTCGAGATCCAGAAAACCGGATAGGCTTTTCCTGTTCGATCTTGAACCTGCTTTGCCCAGCGCTTAAACCCCACAGCAATCACGATTGCGAGAATGATCACGATACCAACCATGCCGGCGCCAGGCTCGAAAACCGGCGACGGTGTATAGAAGCCTCTATTTGACAAAAAGAAAGCGCCTGCGCCGACATCAATGGCTTTTTTGGCCGGAGGTAGCAGGGTCACCACTAGAGCATAGAAGGCAAGGATGTGAATCAGCACTGGAACATTGCGCATGAACTCGACAAAAACGTACGAGATTCTGCTGACCAACCAGTTGCTGGAAAGGCGCATTATGCCGAGCGTGAATCCGAGAACGGACGCGAGAATGCAGCCACATACTGCAACCAGCAGCGTATTCAGTAAGCCCACCACTGCAGCTCGCAGATGGGTCGACTGATTGGTGTATTCAATAAACGGTGAGAAGCCGATGTCGTAAGCTGCGGGCCAACTTAGGAAGGCGAAACTGAATTCCTTGCCTACCTCAGCAAGGTTGACCACCACATTGCGGGCAATCGCCGCTATCAGTGCAAACAGCACCACCATAGTGACAATCTGGATAATGACGCCGCGGGACCCCTCGTTACGCCACAGGCGAAGAAAAATATTGGGGGTGTTGGGAGAGGCTTGTACCATTACTGCGTGGGGCGGTGAATTATCAAACGGCGTAACCGGTTGCACTCCTAAAAAGATAACGCCGGGGATCCAGTGGGACCCCCGGCGTCAACCTACAACTAGTACAGCTTGGAATTGGCGTTTAACGGAACGGAGGCGAGTAGATCAAGCCGCCGTCTGTCCAAAGCGCGTTAAGACCGCGGGCGATGCCAAGCGGGGTGTTAACACCGATATTACGCTCAAAGATTTCGCCGTAGTTACCGATCTGCTTGATGATCTGGTAAGCCCAGTCATTGGACAGGCCGAGTTCCGAGCCTTGGCTTCCATCCACGCCCAGCAGACGACGGACTTCAGGGTTATTGGAACCTTTTTGCTCATCTACGTTAGCGCTGGTGACGCCGAGCTCTTCAGCCGTGATCGTGGCGTTCAGGACCCAAGTGATAATGTCAGACCACTGGTCGTCACCATGACGGGTTGCGGGGCCTAGGGGCTCCTTAGAGATGATCTCAGGAAGCACCATGTGTGCGTCAGGATCGGGCAGGGCAGAACGAGTGGACGCAAGGCCAGACGCATCTGTGGTGTATACGTCGCAACGATCACCCTCGTAGTTCTGACGGGCTTCATCGTTGGTCTCGATAGTGACCGGCTCGTAGTCCATTCCGTTAGAGGAGAAGTAGTCAGCCAGGTTCAACTCAGTGGTGGTGCCCGTCTGGATGCAGACTGATGCGCCATTAAGCTCTTTAGCACTACTAATGCCCAGGCTCTTTTTAACCATAAAGCCCTGGCCATCGTAGTAGTTGATACCATGGAAGCGAAGTTTTACACCAACATCACGAGAAAAGGTGACGGTGGTGTTGCGCCAGAGGACATCGCCTTCGCCAGCATTGAGTTTAGTGAATCGAGTTTTGCCAGTGGAGGTTACTGCCTCGATCTTGCCAGCGTCGCCGAGTACGGCTGCGGCAGTTGCGCGGCAAAAATCGACATCAAAGCCGCCCCAGACACCGTTGGCGTCGGGTTGGGCAAAACCGGCGATACCGGTGCTGACCACGCAGCGTAGTACGCCGCGGGATTGAACATCTTCCAAGGTGCCAGCCTGTGCGGTGCCGGTGACGCCAAGCGTCAGGACAGCAGCCGCCAGTACGGCAGTCATTTTCTGTTTCATTATGATTCCTCTCTCACTTGGTGAATAACAGTTGTTTATCGCTTGCGTCATTCCGCCTATTGGCGCACGAGCGCCAATCACGAAGCCTCAAACCGCAAGCGTTACTCGAACTTTAACCCGAATCCATACTGGTTTTCTACAGTTTTTTCGTTTTCCGGGCCAGGTCCGACGGTTGCCGCCTGGCTTATAGAGACCGGGGTTGGCGCGTCGCAGCGTCGTAATGTTGCTGGTCGGCGTGGTAAGACGACCGAACCATAGGCCCTGACGCCACATGTTTAAACCCCATTTCCTGACCTATGGCCGCCAGGCGTTCAAATTCGATTGGCTCAACGTAGCGTTCGACAGGAAGATGATGGCGGGTAGGCTGAAGATACTGACCTATGGTAAGCCGTTGCACATAATGCGAGCGTAGGTCTTCCATCACTGCCTCAACCTCTTCGATACCCTCGCCCAGGCCCAGCATTAAGCCGGATTTCGTCGGCACCTGCGGGCACCGCTCAGCAAAGGATTTCAGCAGATCCAGCGAGTGCTGATAGTCGGCGCCGGGCCGTACCCGTCGGTAGAGTCTCGGCACGGTCTCCAGATTATGATTGAATACATCGGGCGGGCTGGCGGTCAATATCGCCAGAGCTTTATCGATCCGGGCACGAAAGTCGGGGGTGAGGACTTCGATTTGCAACTGTGGACTGGCCGCACGCAGGGCTGATATGCAATCGACAAAGTGGGCGGCGCCACCGTCACGAAGATCGTCCCGGTCAACCGAGGTGACAACGACATAACGCAGACCCATCTGCCGAACCGTGTTGGCCAGTCGTTCGGGTTCGTCCAGGTCTGGCGGCTGGGGGCGACCATGGGCAACATCACAAAAGGGACAGCGTCGGGTGCAGACATCTCCCAGGATCATAAACGTCGCTGTGCCGCCACCGAAACACTCGCCGAGGTTTGGGCAACTGGCTTCCTCGCACACCGTGTTAAGCCCTTGCTCACGTAATACTTTTTTCAGCCGCGCCACCTCAGGCGTTCCCGGGAAACGGGCTCGAATCCAGGGCGGTTTGCGCAGGCGTTGTTCGCGTTCGGTCGGCGCAAACTTGACTGGCACCCGGGCAACCTTTTGCGCTGCGTTATCTTCGCCGTATCTACTCACGCTACGGATCGCTCTTGGTCGTAGTGCTCGATCGGTGGACAGGTGCACACCAGCGCTTTATCTCCATACACATTATCGACCCGGCCAACAGGGGGCCAGTATTTTTCGCGCCGAGTGGCTGGAGACGGAAAGAATGCGGCCTCAAGGCTGTAGGGCAAATCCCAATTTCCTTGAGTCAGCAGGCGCATTGAGTGTGGCGCGTTTTTTAGCAGATTGTTGTCTCGGCCCTGCTTGCCAGACTCGACGTCGGCAATTTCGGCCCGGATTAAAA
>JAPKAJ010000151.1 GCA_028825345.1 Arenicellales bacterium
CACTGGAGATATCGGAAGCGGCAGCTCGAATCGACGTAGCTCTTATTTCTGTGCGCGGGGTCAGATTTATTGTTTTTCACGATGCTTACCAGTATTTCGAACGACGTTTTGGTATTTCAGCGTCAGGGTCAATCCTGGTTGGCGATGCTTTAGCTCCTAACCCTGCCAGGATCATTGAGATCAGAGCGAAAGTAGCCGAGATGGGAATCGGCTGTGTTTTCTCAGAGCCCCAGTTCAGCCCAGGTCTGATAGCGAGCGTTTTTCAAGATGCTGAGGTAAGCACAGCGGTGATAGATCCCCAGGGTATCGAACTGACGCTTGGCATGGCTTTATATCCGCAGGTATTGGAAAGCATTGCCAAAGAGATAGTCGCTTGCGCGGAAGAATAGCTATCATGGCTACTGCCAAGAGTTTGCTCACTGGGTGTTGTATTTGCTGCAAAAATGCGATGGAGCTTTGGAATTATGCTCTTTGATTTTTCGATCGAACTGGACACCTGGGTGCTAGGGGATAATGCGATTGAGCGGAATCGCTTCGGCAGGGGGTAGTGTTTACTGATGTCAACGGAATCTCGATTAACGACGTCGGCTCAGATTTTCGTCGAGCATGACCACCGCGCTTGCTCCGAATCCGCAATGGAAGCGGCGCATAAGCTTTGTTCCACTCGGGAGTTACGGCTCACCCCGGTTCGGGAAAAAGTATTGGAGCTGCTTTTAGAATCCCATGGCGCATTGGGCGCCTATACGATCCTGGAAAAACTGGCCAGCGCGGGCTTTCGCTCCCAGCCGCCCGTAGCTTACCGGGCCCTGGACTTCTTAGTTGAGCACGGTCTGGTGCACCGGATTGAAAAACTGAATGCTTTTGTTGCCTGCAACAAGCCACAGGCAGGGCATGCGCCAGCATTCATGATCTGTAAAGATTGCCATCAGGTGGCTGAAACACACGGTAAGTCCACCAGTGGAACACTCGGCAGGACCGCCCGGGCTATCGGCTTTGATATCCAAGAGACCGTCGTTGAGGCCGAAGGTATCTGCGCCGCTTGTCGGGAGGTATGATCTTGTGAGCCTGATAAGTACGCGCGGTGTTGGTATACGCTTTGGTGGGCGACGCGTCCTGCGCGATATCAATTTGTCAATTCGCGAACGGGAGATTGTCACGATCGTAGGCCCCAACGGGTCGGGCAAGACAACACTGCTGCGGGTTTTGATCGGCGCGCAATCCCCGACCGAAGGGGTAGTTACCCGTGGCGCTGGCGTGAGCATCGGCTATGTGCCCCAACGCCTGGCTATTGATCGGTCCATGCCATTGACGGTTTCTCGCTGGCTGCGTCTGGCGGGAGCGCATCAGGCAAGTGATCGCCAGCGTATGGCGGAGCGAGTTGATATTGTCGGATTACTCGGGGAGCAGATGACCTCGCTTTCCGGGGGTGAATTCCAGCGCGCCTTATTGGCACAGGCTCTGTTGGCACGCCCGGCCCTGTTGGTGCTCGATGAGCCGACGCAGGGTCTTGATCAACCGGCAGTGGCTTCTTTTTATCGCTTGATCGAAGCGGTGCGCGGGGAGATCGGCTGTGCTGTGCTGATGGTTAGCCACGACCTGCATGTCGTGATGCGCTCATCCGATCATGTGATTTGCCTTAATGGGCATGTGTGTTGTGAGGGCACGCCGACCGTGGTTTCGGCTGCACCGGAATACCAGGCTCTGTTTGGATTTGGAGCCGAAGGGGCGCTGGCTTTGTATCGCCACGAACATGACCACCGTCATGACCACGCAGACATAACAGACACCCATGCTGGATGATTTTCTGATTCGAGCAGCGCTCGCGGGGATTGGGCTGGCGCTTGCGGCTGGGCCGCTGGGCTGTTTTGTGGTCTGGCGGCGCATGGCCTATTTCGGTGATGCCACGGCGCATGCCGCGATCCTTGGTGTTGCATTGTCGCTGGCTTTCTCTTTGTCGTTATTTGTCGGTGTACTGGTCGCAGCACTCGCAATGTCGCTGGGGGTGCTGGCGCTGGCCGGACGGATCTACACTATGGATACCCTCTTAGGCGTAGCGGCGCACGGTGCATTGGCGCTTGGTCTTGTGGCAGTGTCATTTCTCCCTGGGGTAAGAGTCGATCTGATGGCCTATCTTTTTGGCGACATCCTTGCCGTCAGCCAACTAGATCTTGCGGTAATCTGGATTGGGGCGGTAGTGGTACTGATTCTGCTGAGGCTTCGCTGGCAGGCCTTATTGTTAGTAACACTGAGTACCGATCTGGCTGCTGCCCGTGGCTACGACGCCCGGCGTGAACAACTTATACTGACACTGGCCCTCGCGGTGCTGGTTGCGGTGGCAATCAAGATCGTTGGTGCATTATTGATTACCGCCATGTTGATCATACCCGCCGCGGCCGCACGCTCGATGTCGCGCACCCCTGAATCCATGGCTGTGATCGCTGCTATTGTTGGTCTTTGTTCAATCATTAGCGGCCTGAGCGCTTCTTTTTACTGGAATACCCCGACTGGCCCGACCATGATCGTAGCGGCGATCGCATTATTTGTACTCGCCAGCCTTTGGTCGGTGGTGAAACGGGGTCGGTAAGCGTGTTCTACCGATGACCCATCGAACCTCAATGAATGAATTTTCGTCGGGGCATCAAGCCATTGGCGCTGCCGCGACGAGACTCGAGCAAATACTTAAACAGTCTCTTGCGCTGCGTGGCAAGGCAGCTTTGGGAGTGTGTGGCGGCAGGACGGCGAGCGCCTTGTTTCCGTTTCTTTCGCAGTGTCTTTTGGACTGGGCCAATGTGCATATCTTTTTAGTGGATGAGCGTTGGGTGCCGATAGATGATGGCGATAGCAATGAGAGGCTGGTTCGGAACCTGTTACTGCAGGGCCCTGCTGCAGCCGCTCGTTTTTGCGGTCTAAAGACAAGGCATGCCAGTGCAAAGAATGCCTTGAACGAGGTTGAACAACGTTTGGTTGACCTTGGAGTCCCTTTCGATGTGGTTTTTCTTGGGATGGGTGATGATGGTCATATCGCATCGTTGTTTCCCGGTGGCCGCGAAAACGAGGAACGCGCACGACTTGTAGCGGCGAGTACAGCCCCGGTTCAACCCGTTGAGCGGATCAGCCTTAGTCCGGGTGCTCTCGGCCAAGTGAGGCATATTATTCTTCCAGTAATTGGTGCGACTAAGCGGGCCGTGCTCGATAAAGCGCTAACCTCCGGCCCGGTGAGCAGGTTTCCGGTGCGCCACGTACTGACCGGCCAATCTGCATCTTGTGAGCTATTCCTCGCGCTTTGATCATAGCTATGAACTGGCTCAGGGCTGGTTAGAATCCGCTTAGGCCAAATCTCTACGTGGTTTGGGACTCAAAACCGGGCATATAAGCAAAGGGGAGACGCTGTGCTGACATCGTTGGTAGATCCTAAAACGAAGAGCTTTGAAGAGGCGCGCCGATCTTTTGGCTGGCAGGTGCCTGGGGATTTCAATATGGCTGGGGCGGTCTGCGATAGACACGCCGGAAAATCCAACGCCACGGCACTTTTGTGTGAGACCAGTGCAGGTCAAACGACACGTTACACCTTTCGTGATCTTCGTTCACTTTCCAACCGCCTGGCCAATGCGTTTCAGAGCGTTGGAGTCCAGCCAGGAGGCCGGGTCGCCATTATTTTGCCCCAACGGGTTGAAACCGGTTTGTGTCATCTTGCGGCGTGGAAAATGGGTGCGGTTTCGCTTCCTTTGTCGGTTCTATTTGGAACAGACGCGTTGCAGTATCGATTGCACGACAGCGGCGCCCGAATCGCGATTTGCTCGAAAGAGGGATTTGATCGCGTTCAGTCCTTGCGCGCTGAGTTGCCTGATCTGGATACCGTAATAAATTGTGACGACCCGAAGGCCGGGTTTTGGCCTTTATTAAACCGCGGCGCTGATACTTTCGAGACGATCAAAAGCGCCGCTGATGATCCGGCCCTCATTATTTATACCTCGGGAACTACGGGGCCTCCCAAAGGGGCGGTAATCGCTCATCGGTGCCTGTTGGGCAACCTGCCGGGTTTTGAGATGTCGCAAAATTTCTTCCCCCAGGCTGATGATCTGATGTGGACGCCTGCAGACTGGGCCTGGACAGGCGGACTGCTCGACGCACTGATCCCGGCGTGGTTTTATGGCAAGCCCGTACTGGGCTATGACGGTGGCCGGTTTGATGCTGAAAAAGCCTATGACCTGATGGATCGCTACCGTGTGCGCAACGCGTTTATTCCACCCACCGCATTGAAAATGCTTCGGCAGGTAGGCGATCTCAAAGCACGGGGCGTGCATTTGCGCAGCGTTATGTCGGCCGGAGAATCGCTCGGTGCACAACTCTACGAATGGGCGGCGCAAGCACTTGGTGTGCAGGTTAACGAAATGTGGGGTCAGACCGAGTTTAACTATATTGTCGGTAACTGCTCGGCGATTATGTCGGTAAAACCCGGATCCATGGGTAAGGCTTATCCTGGGCACCGGGTAGAACCGGTTGATGAAGGTGGCAATGTACTTGGCGATGGGGAAATCGGAGAGCTTTGCGCACACCGTGATGACCCGGTGATGTTCTTGGGATACTGGCAGCGTGAGCAGGCGACTCAGGATAAGTATCTCGGCCCGTGGTGGTCGACAGGCGACCTCGGTTATCGTGATGCTGATGGCTACCTATGGTTTGTTGGGCGCAAGGATGATGTCATTTCAAGCGCGGGCCACCGTATTGGTCCCGGTGAGATCGAAGACTGCATGCTCAAGCATCCGGCTGTTGCGCAGGCCGCGGCAGTGGGTAGCCCGGATGAGCTGCGCGGTGAAATTGTCAAGGCGTTCATCGTGCTGGCACAGGATCACGCCCCGTCGGACGCTCTGCGACAGGATATACAGGATGCGGTTCGGCGCGATCTCGCCGCCTACGAGTATCCACGCGAGATTGAGTTTGTCAGTGAATTACCGATGACCACCACCGGAAAAGTACGTCGGATCGAGTTGCGACAACTTGAGCGCGATAAAAAGCGACGCTCCTGATAGTTTCAGCTTAGTTGTCGCTGGGCAGCATTCGGCCAAGTGGTCGCCCGCCTAATAGGTGCATATGCAGGTGTAAGACCTCCTGATTAGCGTGCCGACCGCAGTTCACCAGCAGCCGGTAGCCATCGCTGTCAATCCCTTCGGTCTGGGCAAGGCCTTTGGCGACAATAAACATGTGGCCCAGCGTTGCTTCATCCTCGGTGGACACATCGTTGACGGTGGGGATTACGTGGTTAGGCACGATCAGAATGTGAGTCGGGGCCTGGGGGTGAATATCACGAAAGGCCGTGACCCGGTCGTCCTGGAATACGATATCGGCCTTTAGTTCTCCTTTGATGATCTTGCTGAACAGGGTTTCTTCTTCCATCTGGTTTAATGCTCCTTGTTGGGGTGAAAGCGCAATCAGCTCAATGGCCCCAGAGTGAAATCACAGTAGGGCGCAGCCTGACTGTGCTTGGCTGCCGCGACGGCGTTAAAATTAGCCCTTTGTTATTGCCGAACCCGATTCTGGTCTTTTCGGCAGGAAATAAAAGGAGAATTACGAAAGATGTCTTTCAGGGCTTTCAGGATACACCAACAGGAAAAAGCCGTCAGTGCAGGTTTTGAACAGATGCAGGTCGATGATCTGACCGCGGGCGATGTCGTCGTCCGCGTCGCTTTCTCGGGAATCAATTTCAAGGATGCGCTGGCCGCGACCGGAACGGTAAAGATTCTAAGAGCGCCGTCACTTAATGGCGGCATTGATTTTTCCGGCATCGTTGAGAGTTCGCAAAACCCATCCTTTAACGAGGGCGACTCAGTACTGGTTTGTGGCAGTAGCCTTTCTGAGAC
>JAPKAJ010000005.1 GCA_028825345.1 Arenicellales bacterium
TCTGTCTCTATCGGCAGCACCTGCGCTGAGTTGTCGGCCTGGGTAGGAACCATCCGCTTGATCAGTCCGATTGATGGAATGGCAATGAGCAGCATAAGCGCCGACATACTGACAACACTGCTGGCACTGAGCGCCACACTAAATTCCTGCGACGTCATTTCCACCGCCTGTGAGATAGCCAGGACATTAACTGCTCCACCAATCCAGCCACCGGTATAAACACCCGCCACCTTCGGCCCTATCTCGCCCAGGTCCATTATATAAAAACCAATTACCGCCCCTGCGACCGTCGCCATACTAGCAATACAGAAGAAGATCATTACACCGCCGCTTTCGCGAAAAATACGCCGCAAATCTCCTTTGAGCAATAACAGGGGTATGGCAAGCGGCACCAAAGACCCACCCACAAAATCATAAGTCGGACTGCTAAAAGGGATTATCCCGGTATTGGACAACAGCATGGATACACCCAGCGCCCAAATAACACCGGAGGTTTTTTTACCTATAGGCCTAGTATCGATAAGAAAAGCCAGCCAGGCCACGCAAAATAAAATTGCACCCAGGGCAAATACATTATCTGCAGGTATCAATGACATCGTCTCACTCCAGTGTAATCTGATCGAAAAGTACAGCCATGGTATTTTCTGTGTTTGCCTGGATCAGGTCTTAGGCCGACATCTTCAAGGGGTGTAATCAATGCAGCACATCCTCAACCTCCATTGCAAAATGAACAATCGCCCCCGTCTCGTTCAGTTCAGTGATCTTTACTATATCAATGAACCTACTCTCGCCGAAGTTCAGATACATACCGATAAACTCGTCCTGCATATTACAAAACTCAAATTGCCTTCTGGCACCCAGCAACGCATAGAAGGCCTCGCTCGCTTCCAGATCAACGGATTCGATACACATGTGAGCCAGGCGAACAACTGCGCTCATGACTCAGTGACCTTGGGCGCCGATAACCCCTCGCTCCACCATTGGGCTCCCCCGGCCAAGCGAAGAAAGGCATCGCGCTCGGTGTCGCTTTGTCCATGTACAGTAGCCAACACCCTCGATGCCAAATCATCCGCAACCCACCGCAGCTGACTGCCATCGGAATCCGCTATGGTCAGCAACAGCTTTGCCACTACCGCCGGGTCCATCGCGTCGGGCCAGCTATCTCGTACTTGCTTCAGTTTCCACTCAACCAGCTCCCGATAGACAGAATCTAGCGGATAGCCCGGAGGCAGAACCTCATCACCGTCGAGCTGCGAGGCGCCTGATGTGCGAAAAATTTTCGTTGCATATTGACCGCCAAGCACAAGCGCCAGCCGGATACCGTAACGGTCAACCTCATGACGCAGAGCCTCTGTAGCGCCCTCCAGCGCAAACTTACTCGCGCTATAGGCAACATCACCAGCCAAACCCGCTACTCCCGAGAGGGAGCTAATCATAATAATGTAACCACTCTCCTGTGAGCGCATCTGCGGCAAGACCGCACGGCTTAACAGCAGCGGGCCAAAGAAATTGGTTTCCATGACCGCTCTGGCCTGAACCTCGGAAAGATCCTCCCAGGCGCCCGGGTGCAGAATACCGGCATTGTTAATCAACAGATCAACACGTCCCGACTCAGCAACAATCGCCTCGAAGAAAGCCGAAAAGCTCGAACTGGCGGTAACGTCGAGAAGTTTGATTCGAATATCGAGCTTTTCTTCAGCTCCCTTTTGCGCAAGTGAAGCGGCGCGCTCAGGGTTTCGGACACAGGCGTAAACGCGGTCGCCTCGGCGTGCAAAGGCCAGTGCACTGTCATAGCCAACACCCGAACTACAGCCTGTAATTACAACAATTGCCAAGGCGAATCACTCATCCTTGGAGAAATGACTATGGTTAGAATTGAGCATTTCCACCATCAAACTGTAGGCCGACTTAACCTTGCCGGCGGCAATCGCCCAGGCAATTTGGCGATGCCGTTCAAGATCTTTTTGATCAATCTCGTCCGAAACCGCCCCCCCACGCCTAAAGTGTGCCTTTAGGTAGGCGGCAATCGCGTACTTGAAATGATTCAAGACCTCATTATGGGATGCTTTCAGAATCGCGGAGTGGAACAGGATATCGGCCTCCAAACGCACCTGCCTGTCCTCGCCACTGCCCGCCATGGTGTCATAGGCCGACAAGATAGTGGCCAAATCTTCCTTGGTGGCTCGCACGGCAGCCAACTCCGCCGCCTTGGGCTCTATAATTCCACGCATCTCGATAAGATCAAGCATGAATTTTTCAGTGGCGATATCCGGATCTGCATGCCAACGAAGGACATCGGGGTCCAACATATTCCACTCGCCCCGCGGACGCACCTTGGTACCGCTGCGAGGCGCCGTGGAAATAAGACCCTTGCCACTGAGCACTTTCACAGCTTCTCTGAGCGCATTGCGGCCCACTTCGAGACTGTCCGCCAGGTCTTGCTCAACGGGTAGAACTTCACCCTCCTGATATTCACCCGCGGCCATGCGAAAGCCCAGTATGTCCACCACCGCTGGCACTTGTCCCCTCGTGGACTTCTTGGAACTCATCAAGTTCTTCTCTGATCATTACTAAAGCCAGCTCAGTGTACACAACTATTATGGGATTAAATAGACTAAATGTTTTGGCCATCCATGGTTATAACTACCGAAGCATGCACCTTTAATAGAAATTAAAATCGATTTGAGCCACGTATATAGGCCACTTTTGTATTTTTTTGGCAAATACTTGCAAATTTCATTAATGGGATTAATAATGCTGCCTCACTTAGGAGATCCCATGTCTGACTATGATGTCATCATCGCCGGCGCCGGCCACAATGGCTTAATTTGCGCGGCTATGCTGGTTAAAAATGGCCTCAAGGTTTTGGTCCTTGAGCGCAACGAATGGGTGGGCGGCGGGGTACTCACCCGCGAGTTGACCCTGCCCGGTTTTAAGCACGACCCTTTCGGCTCCTCTCACGTCTGGATTCACCTCAACCCTGACTTTCAGAAGCTTCGCCCCGAACTGGAGAAACACGGACTAAAGTACATCTATTCAGATGACCACATTACCGGCCACCCCAATAAGTATGAAGGGGCGGGCATTATTGTCTACAAGGATGTCGACAAGACCTGCGACACCATCGCTGAGTATTCTAAGAAGGACGCTACCCGCTATAAGGAAATATATAATGAGTTTGGTGAAATCCAGGACGGTGTAATAAAAGGTATGTTTGCGCCACCCTCTCCGCCGAGCTACCTGTACCAGGGACTTGAAAACAACCCGGAGGGGCTTCAGCGGCTAAGGGACTACCAGCTTAGTTCGCGGCAGTTCACCCTGAACAATTTCGAAAACGACCATGTCCGTGCATTCATCCTGGGTTGGGCTATGGCGCCGCAAACCCTGCCAGACCAACTCGGTACCGCCCAAGGTTTTTATGTGATGATTCCCAGCATTCACTACTTCGGCCAATCCATTCCCGAAGGTGGTAGCGGCATGCTATCCGAGTCCATGAAAAGCTATATTGAAGCTCAAGGCAGCAAGGTGATGACCGGGGCAACCGTGCGCAAATTCATTACCGAGAACGGCGAGTGTAAAGGTGTGCGGCTGGAAAATGGTGATGATCTTTTTGCGCGTCATGCTGTGGTCAGTTCACTAGACCCCTACCAAACCTTCCTCACTGGCTTTGAAGATAATGAGCTGCCCGCCGGTTTCAAGGACAAGGTTCGCGCCTTCACCTTCGGCGATATCTCTATCGCCAGGGTGCACTATGCGCTGGACGAGGTACCGCAATTCAAGAACGGCCCGGAAATGAACAAAACCGCTTATCAACGTATGTTTGGCACCATGGCAGATATTGACAAGCAATATCAGGAGATCTCCGCGGGGCTAGCACCCACAGACCCGTTCTTGTGGACGGCCGCCTGGACCACAATGGACCCAACGCGAGCACCTGAGGGTAAGCACACACTTATTATGGACACCTTTGTTCCCGTGGACTTGGCCAGCGGCCAAAACTGGGAAACTATCGGAGCGCAGTACTGCCGTGACACCTTGCTAGGCCAATTGCGCAACTACACCACCAACATGACAAACGACAATATTCTGGCCGAATATGTTGAAACCGGGCCGACTTTAGAGCGCGCTAACCTGTGCTTCCATCGGGGGGTGACCACAGGCGGCGAACGCACGTTGTCACAAATGGGTGCCTTTCGGCCCATTCCCAACTATGCCAATTACCGCGGGCCGGTAAAGAAGTTTTATATGACCGGACCCTCCTGCCACCCAGGTGGCGGCATCAACGGCATGGGCACTATAGCCGCCAATGAGATTTTATTGGATATGGGTGTCATTGAAGAAGATGACGATTTCGATTTTTAAGCTGCGACTTCTAGTTCCTGGGTTACGGCACCGATTAAACAGATGGGAATTACAATGAGAGACCGAATAGAACCTTATACAGCGCTAATCGTTCAGCCTGAAGTGACTGTCGTAGAAGACCGGGAAGGTATTCAGAAGAACCTCGACCGGGTGATCAAAATGATCCACTTTGGTGTCGGCTATTCCTGGGAAGTGCCGGTGCGATTGGTCATCCTACCCGAGTATTTCATGCAGGGGGTGGGTACACCGGGCAAAGGTGAAAGCAAAATTGAAGACCAGATGAAAAAGGCGGTAACCATTCCGGGGCCGGAAATTGACCAGCTCGGCGCAATAGCCAAGGAATACGGCCTATACATATGCGGCGGTGGCGTCGTAGAGCAGGTTCCCGAATTTCCCGATCGCTGGTTCAACACCAATTTCATCGTCGGGCCCAGCGGCGAAGTTGTATTGAAGTACCACAAATGGCACATCAACGCCTCATTGGGTCTGGGCACCAGCCCCCACGATATTTTTGATGAATATACAGCCCATTTTGGCGGCGGTATAAAAGATCTGTTCCCGGTTATCGACACTGAAATCGGCAAACTGGGAACCATGACTTGCCACGACGGTTGTACCCCGGAGGTTTCCAGGGCGCTGGGTTACAACGGTGCAGAAATCATTTGTCACCCCGGCGCTATTCAGGAAGTGGAAGGCGTGTCAGAACCCTGGGATTTTTGGAAATTTACCCGACGCACCAGGGCCCACGACAATATGTGTTATTTGCTCGGTGCTAACTGGGGCAGCGTGAACTACGAGTACTACCCCAAGGCATTCTGCCCTGGCCACTCTTTTGCCATTGACTATACTGGCATGCTGCTGCGCGAGGCGCCCTACCCCGCGGAGCAGGTGCTTTCAGTGACTATTGATATTGAAGCCTTGAGACACTATCGCACCCGCACTAATCACAACTGCTGGATCGATGTGCGCACCGAGGGCTTCAGGGAAATGTATACCAACCCCATCTACCCGCCCAACCGCTTCCCCTCCGGTAAGCCACCCAGGGCCCTGGTCGATAAAATATCGATCTGCAAGGAAGTATTTGATGACCTGTACGCCCGCGGTCAGTTCACACCGCCCCACGGTTACGAGCCCGAAGACATTTCCAAACTACTGGAAAAACGTATTGCCTACGCCCAGGAGACCGGGCGACTGAAAAAGAGTTAATGCCATGAAAGTGAAAAGTAAACTGGCCGATATCGATTTTGAATTCGGGCGTTTTGAATACAAGAAAGACCACCTGATTGTGCACAGCCACAAAAGCCAGGCCATGCAGAGCAAGGTATATATCAGCCCGGATGACGTGTTATCGGCACTAGGCAAGGCACTGGTCAATCCCATGGTGTGGGTCTACTTGATCGGCTTTCCGTTTTTTTTTATTCGCTACCGCCGGCGTCACGCTAAAAAGCGCGCGGCCATGACAAACACTTAAGGAACAAAATCAATGACAGTCATGACTGGCGCAGAAGCCATCATAAAATCACTTTCGGTTAACGGGGTTGATACCGTGTTCGGTCTGCCCGGAGGGCAACTCGACTATTTGTTTGACGCCATGTACAAAGAAGGCGACAACATACGTCTGATTCACACCCGACACGAACAGGGCGTCGCGTATATGGCCTACGGCTATGCCAGGTCTACCGGCAAGGTTGGCGTTTATACGGTGGTGCCCGGACCCGGCCTGCTCAACTCCGCGGCCGCCCTGTGCACAGCCTGGGCGAACTTCACGCCTGTCATGTGTATCTCCGGCCAAATCCCCTCCACGGCGATCGGTAAAGGGTATGGCGACCTGCATGAAATTAACGACCAGCTGGGGATGATAAGCCATATCACCAAATGGGCGGAACGAATTGATCATCCCAGTCTTGCGCCTGACCGTGTGCAAGAAGCCTTCAAACAGCTCACAACGGGCAGCCCTCAGCCTGTCGAAATAGAAATGTCTATGGACATTATGGCGCTGCAAGCAGAAGTGGAATTACTGCCGGCAATCTCTGATTACCCGAGGCCACCGATCGATACTGCACAGATTACCGAGGCGGTGAAAATATTGGTCAATGCCAAGAAACCGCTGATCTATGTCGGCTCTGGCGCGCTGGAAGCCAGCAGGGAAATCCGGGCCCTGGCAGAGGCATTGCAAGCCCCGGTGGTCGCCTTTCGCGCGGGCAAAGGCGTTATTTCATCTGAACACTACCTGAGCGCCAACCACCCCATGGGGCATCGCCTTTGGGGCGAGGCAGACGCAGTACTGGCCATCGGCACCCGGCTGCATTGGCCCCTGGTAATGTGGGGCAAAGACGATGAGCTTAAACTGATACGTGTCGATATCGACCAGGTGCAGCTCGAACGTATCTGTAAACCAGAGCTGGGCATTGTCGGTGACGCAGCGGACGTCTCTGCGGCGATTTCAGTGGCGCTGTCCGATGCCGACCACCAGCCGGAGTCTCGGGAACAAGAATTACTGGCTCTGAGAGCTGAAATCGACAAATTAGTGCGATCAAAAGTCGCCCCGCAAATGGCGTACCTGGACGTAATACGCGAGGAGTTACCCCGCGATGGGATTTTTGTTGACGAGGTGACACAGGTAGGCTTCGCCTCCTGGTACGGTTTTCCGGTCTACGAACCACGTCAACACATCAGCGCGGGCTACCAGGGTACTCTGGGCTTCGGCTACGCCACTGCGCTGGGGGTTATGGCAGGCAATATGGACAAGCGAGTTATCCAGATCAGCGGTGACGGCGGCATTATGTTTAACATTCAGGAGATATCCACCGCAGTGCAGTACCAGCTGCCCCTGGTAACCATCATTTTCAACGACAGTCGATTTACCAATGTACAGCGTCAGCAAAAAGAGTGGTTTGACGGCAGGGTGATTTGCTCCGATCTGCACAACCCTGATTTCGTAAAACTGGCGGAAAGTTTCGGCGCTGCCGGCTTTGCTGCGCACGATGCCGAGTCTCTGCGGGCTGCCATTCGCCTGGCATTTCTGGAGGAAGGCCCCTCTATCATCGAGGTAACGGTGGAGGAGTTTTTCCCACCGCCCTGGCCCTTTCTGATGATGCCGCAAAACCGCAAGGAGGTTTGCAAGTGAGTGGACCACAGGCCCGACCAGGTGTTATGCGGCTGTCACCCTACCAGCAGGGACAAAGTGCCATCGAAGGGATTAGCAACCCGATCAAGCTGTCCTCTAATGAATCCTCCCAGGGGCCTTCACCGCTGGCTATAGAGGCCTATCAGCAGGCAGCATCGCAACTCAACCGCTATCCCGATGGCAGCCAGAGTGAGCTGCGCGAGGCTATTGGCGAGACCTACGACCTGAACCCCCAACGCATTATCTGCGGCAACGGTTCCGATGAACTGATCCAGCTGATGGCAAGGGCCTATGTGGGCGACGGGCAGGAGGCGCTGCTGTCAGAGAACGGTTTTATAATGAGCAATATTCACTGCACAGCCCAGGGTGCCGACCTGGTCATTGCAGCGGAACGCAATTATCAGGTCGACGTGAACGCCATGCTAACGCTGGTCAGTGATAAAACCCGCTTTTGCACTATCGCCAACCCGAACAACCCAACCGGAACTTATATTGACGGCAGTGAGCTGCGCCGCTTGCATGCCGGCCTACCGGATAACTGCCTGTTTTTGATCGACGAGGCCTACGCTGAGTATGCTACCGCCGAGGATTACGATACCGGCATCGCCCTGGCAGACGAATTCGACAATGTCGTTGTCACACGCACTTTTTCCAAAATATACGGCCTGCCCTTCCTACGAATCGGCTGGGCCTATTGCTCAGTTGGCATCGTCGATCTGGTACAACGCATTCGCACGCCCTTCAACACCAACGGCGCGGCTATGGCCGCCGCCTCGGCAGCGGTCAAGGACACTGCCTATATCGAGGAAATTCGGACGCATAATGCTAGCTGGCGCGAACGCATCAGCCGCACCCTGACGGAAATAGGTATTGAAGTCATACCGAGTCAAGCAAACTTCTATCTCTTGAGGTTCGCCAAAGACAGCAACAAAAGCGGCGGAGCAGCCGCAGCCTTTCTCCAGTCCAGGGGAATTATTCCTCGCCCGGCCAGCGGCGCAGATGAGTTTCTGCGCATTACTATAGGCGTGGACCATGAAAACGAGGCTGTTCTACATGCACTAAGCGACTACATGGACGCGCCCTGATGTCCAACACCTACCCACCTTCTCCCGCGGTGGCGGCTCGACTAGCTTGCTTAAATCCCGCGGTGTCGTGGACATTTTCATCGGCCAGGTAATGATCAGAGAATTTAACCTAGCTATTCCCGAGAATACTCTGAACGAGGTCTACGCCAGGGTGGAGCGCTATCCCTGGCAGGCTCTGCCCGACAATAGCGGCTGGGATTTAGGTGCCGATACAGCCTACATGAAGGAACTCTGCCGTTATTGGGTGAGCGATTTTGACTGGTGCCGGCATGAAAGAGCGATCAACCGGTTTGACAACTTTATCGCCCGAATTGATGATATTGATATTCATTTTATCCATGAAAAGGGCAGTGGCCCGAAGCCCCAACCCTTGCTGATCAGCCATGGTTGGCCCGGGTCCGTGGTCGAGTTTCTCGAAATCATAGAGAAACTGGCCCACCCGGAGCGGTTTGGTGGGAACATTGACGATGCGTTTGATGTGGTGGCGCCGTCTCTACCCGGGTTCGGTTTTTCCGGGGCGCCTCCTGCGCCCATAGGTCCACGACGAATAGCCTCTATTTTCAATAATTTAATGACCGGGCAGTTAGGTTATAACGGTTATCTGGCTCAGGGTGGAGACTGGGGCGGCACCATTTCCAGCTGGCTCGGTTATGATCACGCCGGTTCGTGCCAGGCGATTCACCTGAATATTCTCACCATGCGCTTGCCTGACGGACCACAGACCAGCGCAGAGCAAGCCTGGCAGGTCCAGTTTGAGCAGGAACAGATCCTGCAGGAAGGTTATCGGACCCAACAGGCAACCAAACCCCAGAGCCTCAGTTTTGCCATGATGGACAGCCCGGTCGGTATAGCAGCCTGGATCGTGGAAAAATTTCATGCCTGGTCGGATATTGACGGTGATGATATCGAAAGTGTTTATTCAAAAGACACCCTGCTGGCAAATATTATGGTGTACATCCTGACTGGAACCTTTAATACAGCCGCATGGATTTATTATGGCCGGCGGCAAGAGGGTGGTCGGTTTTTCCCCAGCGATTTCAAAAAAATCAGTGTGCCAACAGCAGCTGCTTTATTCCCAGCCGAAATGTCGACCTGGCCGCCACGTACCTACGTTGAGAGGATGTTTAACCTGCAGCGCTGGACCCAGATGCCAGCGGGTGGCCATTTTGCAGCCTTAGAGCAACCTGATTTGCTAGTAAATGATATTAGGGCGTTTGCAAGAGAGTGTTTAGAGCGTAAGGAATAATTGGGGTCTAAACTTATCTGAGCGTATAGGTCAAATTAGATACGCTTTTCTAGAAATAGCCAAACGCAAATAGACTGGCGCCAACGCCTGCTTCAATAGACCGGTAGAATCTCGAAGGCTGCCAGAAAATAGCAAACGATCAGTAGTCCCCCGTAACTCATAATCAGGTAAACCAGAGCGTCGCCTCCCCATACCCGGTAGTGGGGATTGCCGTATTTCTTGCGACTCGCCTTGACCGCCAGGGCCGGGATGATAGCTCCCCATATACAGGCGCACAGACCCGCCAGGCCTATGGCATATAAGAAGCCGTTGGGAAAGATCAGCCCGCCCAATGTCGGCGGTACGAAAGTGAGCAGGGCGGTTTTAAAGCGCCCGCCTCTGCTGTCGTCGAATTTGAATTTGTCGGCGATAAAATCAAACAAGCCCAGGGTTACACCGAGAAACGAAGACACAACCGCCATGTTGGCAAAGGCGCTGAGCAAACTTGTTAGATTTTCTTCGTCGGCGACTCCAGCGAGGGCACCGACCAAATCACCGATATTGCCGCCCGCAGCGATAATAGGTTTGAAGTCCGGCCGTGAAATATTGCCGAGGGTGGCGACATGCCAAGCGCTATAGACCAGCAGTGAGATGAGAGAGCCATACAGCAGGCACAGGCGCACTCGCCGGGGATCCCTGCCGTAGTATTTGATAAGGCTGGGTACGTTACCGTGATAGCCGAAAGAGGTCAGAAAATAGGGTATAGCGGCAAGAGTGAATAACGCGTACTCGGGGCGATTGTCGAGCAGGATAGGCAGTTGCACTCGGGCGGTGAGCCCACTGGCCGTCAGCGCAAAGGTAATAATCATGCCGCCGACCAGGATGGTGGTCATGCGACCAACCAAAGCCGTGCTGAACCAGACGAAGGCAGCCAGCCCCACGGCAAAAACCAGTCCTGCCAGCTTACCTGGCAGGTCTATACCCGTTACGCTGCTGAGTGTGTGGCTAACGATAGAGCCGCCTCCACTCACGTAGGCATAGGTCAAAATATAGAGCACAAAGGTCAGGGTGAGGCTGTTGATCAGGTTCCAGCGCGGCCCCAGCGTATCGCGCACAAAGGTGTCAAAACTGGCACCCGGCTCATAGTTGAGGTTGACCTCCATGATCATCAGGCTGGAGTGGTACATAAAGAACCAGGTTAATGCCAGTAACAAAACCGACCAGCTAAACCACATACCAGAGGAGACAACCGGCAATGAAAACATCCCGGCGCCTACGGCGGTGCCGGCAACAATGGTGATTCCCGCGGCCAGTGAAGGCGGCTTATCGGCTAGTGGTTGAGGCACCCTAGAATGGTTTCCGTAACGACATCTATTTCTGCATTGTTATTGTAAATATGGGGCGACATGCGCAGGCCAGTCGGTCGTGAATCAAAGTGCACGCCGGCGTCGAGCAGGTTTTGCTATACTGCGGACTGCTGCTGGCCAAAGTTCAATACCGCGGTGCCGCCGCGCAGCTCAGGTAGGACGGGGCAGATTGCTACCTGCTCAGGCAGGCTGTCGAGCAGCCTTTGGTTTAATGCCAGATTGTGCCGGCGCACCTGATCAACCCCGATTTGCGCGATCAGCTTAATACTGTTGGCGGCAACAACGTAGGGTATGACCGAGGGGGTGCCACCCCAGAATCGCAACACACCCTTGGCGTAGCGAAAATCGTGAATATCGAACTCGAAGGGGTCGGCATGTGAGAACCAGCCCACATCGGTGGGCAGGCATTGCTCGATGATATCCGGGTTGGCCCACAAAAAAGCGGCGCCGGGACCACCACATAACCACTTTACGCAGGAGCCGAGAACAAAATCTGCATCCCATTGGCTCAGGTCTATTTCGGTAACGCCTACCGACTGGGCAATATCAACAATGGGTATCACGCCGGATTATCTTGCCAGCGCACAGATGCCTGCGACGTCGACCTTCACACTGGTATTGGACTGAACATGGGTGACGAGGACGCAGGCGCAACTGTTATCGAGGCGATCGTCCCATACCTGCAGGTCCAGTGGGTCACTGTCAGTGGGGATGCAGCGCAGTTGAAAGCCAGCACGTTGGGCCTGGTTCAAGACGAAGCCCATGGAGGGGAAGTCCTGTTCGTTGTAGACAATAACGTTGCGGTCAGGGGTGTGGGGCAGGGCCGGTAATAATTTGCTGAGCGCGCCGGAGAGATTGGTTTGGGGGCATATATCCTGCCACGATGCATTCAGCAGCAACGCAGTGGCTTTACGAAATTCGTCGATCTGTTCAATCCAGCGCGGCCACAGGTCGTTAGTCAGGGTTTGCCAGGGTTCGATAAACCCGGCCTGCACCTGCTGGTAGGCAGAAACGGGAGGCCGGCCCACCGAATGATTGAGCAGGTAAATGCCTTCCTCTAATGTGCTGAATTTGTCGGCGTGCATCGTCTACTACCGGAGACTGGCGCGCAGTCGATCGTAGTCTGCGTAGCGCGATGGAATGTCGTCGCGGCGGGCGGCATCGGGTTGCGCTGCCGTGCGCAGGTCACGCAGTTTTTCCAAAGCGCTGATTAGCACCGGTAAAGGCGGACCGCTGGCGGTGATGTTTTTCAGGCGCTGCTCAGGTAATGCGGTTGACGGCCGCTCGATAAACTTACCAACTAGCTGATCGTGATGCTGCGCGGCGGTTTCACCATGCGCCTCGCAGACATCCAGAAACAGGGCTGTATTGCGCTGGTACCAATCCTGGTCAGTCTGGTCGTTGCTGGCTGCCAGGAAGCTGTCCAGTAAACTGGTCTGGCGCATAACTTCACGCAATCGCTGCTGGTCATAAGGCATCATGTACAGAAGCTTGTCTACCAGTAGCTGAGAGTAGGAGGTGTTGTTGGCACTGCACAGGCCCAGCAGGATATCCAGTTCATTGATACCCGCGAAATCGCCGGCATTGGCGCCGCGGTATTCGTGTTGCCCGACCCGGTAGGGTTTGTAATAGGGGCGTACGCAGTAAAAGAAGCGCTGGATATCCAGGTGCTCAAACAATTGCTCGTTAATCTTTACCACGTCCTGCAACGCCAGCTTCACGTCCATTAACAGGTGGTAGCTAACCGGGTGAGATATACCCAAAGGCAGTATACGTACCAGTGCATCGGCGGCGCGCTTGAAGGCGAAGACACCACGGGTGTTGTATTCGATAAACAGGTATTCGTCTGGCAGCGAGGTGAAGCTCTTGTAATGGCCGTCCATCGACGAGTTGTGTGTGGTCAGGTGGCTGGTGGCAAAGCGCGGCGTAACGTTCAGGGATGAACCCAGGTGCATGGCCAGACCAGAGGCTTCCGTCAGGGGTGAGCTGGTCTCCCGGGACGGTTCGGTAATGTCGTGACGGCGGCAGGCGGCCATATACAGGCCGACATTACCGAGTAGATCAAAGGCCTGGTCGAAACCTTCGTCGGTGTTGCCCTCATTTAGCAGGTCTGCGATAAAACCCCGGCCCTCTTCCACCAGTTGGTTTTTGGTAGCCGTACCCACGTCCTCTACCGCAGACTTGTCCTGCTGGGCGAAGTAAGTTTCTTCCAGTTCGGTGTTCATCTCAACAAAGGCGCCCCGAATCCAATGGTCGAAGGCATTAACGAAAGTATTCATAGTGGTATCTCGCTGCCGTCTAGTCGGTGACTGCTGTGTGAAATTTCTTCAGCAGGCGCAGTAATTGGTCGCGCTCTGATTGCCCCATTCTGGCGGCGATTTTCTGCTCCAGAAGCAGTACATCCTGTTCCAGCTTTTGCACCAGCGCCTGGCCTTTGCGGGTGATAAATATGGCGTGGGCGCGACGGTCGCCGGCGTAGGGTTTGCGTTCCACCCAACCTTGGCGCTCACAGTGATCCATAATCGGGACCATGGTAGAGCGGTCCAGCTTGACCGAGCCGGCCAGTGTAGTTTGCTTCTGTCCGGGATTATTCCTCACCAGTGCCAGTATCATAAACAGGCCCGGGGATACCTGGGTGTGGCTGATTTCACTAAAAGCGCGTTCAGCGAGAATTTGGCCCATGCGCAGCTCTACACCCACCATATCGGGCAGGTTACCGAGGTCGAGGCCAAATTCGTCTAGTGCTTTGTTCATTTCCCTGCGCTGAAAAATAATGTTTGATATCAAACAATTGGATATCCTACTATAACTCCTCAGATGGGGCAACCAGACGTTGCCAGCCAGCAGTATTAACCCTGGCGGGTTGGCTATAGGATAGGGTGCTATGAAGCAGGAAAATAACAACAAACGGCCCATAGATGAATTGACCGGTTTTGATGTGCTGGAGAACTTTGAGAAGTTTGACCAGCGCAACGATATCTACTGTCGTTCGCAATGGGACCCCGAGGTAATGTCTGCCAAGGCCACGAGCTTCTTCCAGGGTTACTTCATGCCCGACGCGCACTCACGCAAGAGCGATGGCTTTAGCCAGCGCGACTACGCTCTGCGCAATGCTACCTGGCACGTTACCAATGTACTGCGCGATATTAACCGACAGGAGACTGGCCGCAAGGAGGGTTTCTTTGACCACTTCACTACCCATGACGAAGGCTGGCCGGAGCCCTTCGCTTTCGACAGTGTTGAGCAGGCGACCGCAGATGTGCGTAAGGTTGCCGGCTTGTGCGGAGCGGATTTGTTTGGCGTGTGCGGGTACGATGAACGCTGGATGTACAGCGCAATCTTTGATGAGAGCGTGCTCAACAGCAAGCCCTTGGATATACCCCAGGACCTGCCTACCGTCATTGTGGTTGGCGAATCGATGGATGTGGATTTGACCAAGACCGTGCCCTCAGCACTGGCAGGCAGCGCCACCGGGCTGGGCTATTCCTATGACGCACTAACCCTGTTAACGCTGGCCCAGTACATTCGCAACCTTGGCTATCGCGCCTACGCCACTATGAATGATTCATCGCTGGCGATTCCACTGGCGGTACAGGCCGGGTTTGGCGAAGTAGGACGCCACAGTCTGTTGATTACTGAAGAATATGGGCCGCGCTTGCGTCTGGGCCGTATCTTTACCGATTTGCCGCTGGTGCATAGCCAGCCTAAGAAATTCGGGGTAAAAGCCTTCTGCGATATTTGCGATCGCTGTGCCAGCGGTTGCCCGCCCAAGGCGATCCCGTTCGAGGAGCCATCGACGACTGTTCACAACCGTTCCAACCTGATCGGAGTATCCAAGTGGACAGTAGATGCGGAAAAGTGTTTTAAATTCTGGGCCAATCAAAATACCGATTGTTCGATATGTATAAGGGTGTGTCCCTATAACCGCGACTACACTAAATGGTATAACCGCTGGTGGAAAAAACTGGCTGGCACGCCCCTGCGCAAACTGGCGCTATGGCTGGATGACAAAATGAACGACCGGGGTAGGCATAAATCTTCCTGGTGGTGGGGCGAGCGTTCGTGAACAGGGAGTGGGAGATGCCGGGTAAATATTTGATGGTGGTGTTGGCGCTGTGCCTGACCGCGTGCGATAGCCCGCAGCAAGCTGTCATAGATGTCGCGATGTCGCCGCCGACCGAGCAAACTGACATCACCTTTATCGTCGCTGGCAAAACCAGCAATCACCGGCAAAGCCACAGTGGGGAAGTCTCGGTGCTCAACTTCCATTTCTTCGCAGAGGTTTTTTTACAATCTGACGGTGAAGCGCAAAATTCCAGTCTGGAAACTCCTTTGAGTCAGGGCGTGCGCATACCCTTCGCCGACAGTGGTTATGCACTGGAGATGCACGGCGGCCGTTACAAATCCGAGGCCGAGTTGGAGGCTGCCTACCCCGACGGCGATTACATTTTTCGCTATGACTCGCCCAGTATCGGCGCCGTCAGCCAGATCGTGACTCTGGGTAATCCCAATGCCACCGGCTCAGGTATACCCAAAGCCCCGCAGATCTATCTAAACCAGAATGGAAAATCGGTAGCGTCGGATAACATCGATCCACAACAGGATTTACGGGTGACCTGGAGTGAATTCAGCGCCGGTGATGCCGACCCCCTGGGTATTGTTGATGATTTACTGTTCGTCATTATGGGTGACTGCGATGGCGTGCGGCGCGCACACAGTGGCCGTCCATTTGAGAATACCCCTTACCTGACTTACGCCGACGAGTCCTTTGTCATTGACGCCTCGCGACTACTGCCAGAGAACGTTTACCAGCTATCAGTAGAGCACGCGGTACTGGATACCACGCTGGAACATAATGTGCCGGCGTTCGCTACCTATGCCACTTCCACATTCCTGGATATTCGTACCACTGGCGAGGCAGAACCCGGCACCGCCTGCCGTAGCATTCGCAAGAAGTTTGATGCCGGCCAGGCAGTGCTGTAATGGCAGTGCCGGTATTGCAGCGTGTGTTCTCCAATCTACTGGGGCCAGCGGCGGTTATGGCCGCTGGTACGATGGGAGCCGGCGCGGCTGCCTCGCTGATTCTCACAGGCGCCTGGTTTCGCTACGAACTGTTGTGGGTGATTCCGCTGATCTTGCCAATATTCGTGCTGTCGGTGGATTCCGCCTCCAGGGTGGGGCTACTCAATCCACGCACTGGCATGTTCAGTCAAATCCGCCAACATATTCACCCGACGGTGGCCTGGCTGATTTTCGCTATCAACGTGCCGGTTCATTTGCTGATTGGAATGGGCCAGATGTCGGTACTGACTTCAGCTCTGATGTCCTTGCTGGGGTTTTATCCACCCGAGGCCGCCGCCACTGCTGACTATGCGGCGAGCTATCATTATTGGGAGATAGGCCTTTCCGTGGCTGCCGGCGGGGCGATTGTCTGGTTACTGACTTCCGGTGGCTATCAGCGCATGCAGCGGGTCATGACCGGGCTTATGATTGTGATGTTTATTGGTTTCTTTATTGTTGCCCTGACCGGCTTGCAGGAAATTGGTGCCATTGTGGCGGGCTTTGCGCCCTCTATTCCCGATGATCTGGCGGTGCCTGGACAACAGGCGATGCGCAGCAGTAGTGGTTCGATTATTGCCATCGTCGGCAGTGCACTGGCACCAGCGGCCCTGCTGGGCATTCCCTACATGTGTGCCGATAATCTGCGCGGCAAACCTGATTTGCCGGCGGAGCTACGCAAGTCGGTTCTGAATCTGGGGGTGGTTTTTGGTGGTTATTCGGTTTTTGTGATTATAGCCGGTGGCTACGCCTTGTATCCGCTGGATAATCACGCCGCTATTGATACCGTGCATGAGGCTGGCAAAGTGCTGGTCAACGCTTTCCCAGAAGGCCTGGGATTTCTCGGCCCGATTATTTTCACCGCCGGTTTATTGATCGCCGCACTAACCACTTTCGTGGTGGTAGTGCAGGTCATGTGCTACTTCTGCCTGGACATGCTCGGTCTGGACTGGCGTGATGTAAAAGAAAACAAAAGTTTTCGGCGCCTGCTGGTGCTGTGGATTCTGCTGCCAGCTATATTGGCCCCATTCTGGAGTTTTCCGGCGCTGCTCAAGGTACTGCTGCTGATGGGTTTTAACGCCATCGTTATTCCCCTGGTGTTAGTCATTGTGCTTATACTGGTGAACAAACGTGCGCTTATGGGCGAATATAAAGCCAGCCTGGGTCGCAATATGGTACTGCTTGCCGGGCTTGTTTTGTCAGTGTGGTTGGTAGTGGAAAAACTGCCTGACTATGTGCAGATGATTACCGGCTAGAGCAGAAAAAGTCTCGGTAATAGAGGAATTTCGGATGCACGACAATCCAATATCGATCGCCTTTCAGACCAACAAGCCGCTTGCTCATTACGGCCCACTGGCCGCCGCTTCGGAAGCGGCTGGCTTTGATGGCATCTCGGTTTACAACGACATGCTCTATCAGCCGGCCTGGCTGCCGCTGCTCGAAATAGCACGGCATACCTCAAGGGCACAAATAGGTGTTGCGGCGGTGAATCCCTTTACCTGCCATCCGATTAATATTGCCGGCAATATGGCGCTGATAGATGAGGCCAGTAACGGGCGTGCGTACCTGGGGCTGGCGCGCGGCGGCTGGTTGGATTACGTCGGCGTTTATCCCACGCGTACCATTCAATCACTGCACGAAGCTTTTATCTGCATTCGTCATCTGTTGAGCGGTGACCCTGCGGCGCTGCAACAGGACATTTTTCCTCTGGCCGGTGGTGACAGCCTACGCTGGAACATTCAGCGGCCTGACTTACCCTTGCTGCTCGGCTCCTGGGGTTTAAAAACGATCGCCGCCTGCTATGCGCAGGTTGACGAGATCAAGCTGGGGGGCTCAGCCAACCCGGCGGTAGTGCCCCATTATCGCCAGCATCTGCGGGATATGGGCGCCACAGAGGATGTCGGTATTGTAATGGGTGCTGTAACAGTGGTGGATGAAGACGGTGCTGCCGCGCGTGATCTGGCACGGCGGGAGGTGGCTTTGTACCTGCCGATAGTGGCAGAACTTGATCCCACCTTCGCGATAGACCCAGAGTTACTGGCGGGTATCAAAGCTGCGGCGGCGGATTACGATTATGAGGCGGCTTGCCGATTTATATCAGACGATATTCTGGCGGCCTTTGCCCTGGCTGGAACTCCCACCGATATTATCGAGCAGACTGAGGCATTATTTGCGGCGGGCGCCAACCGGGTGGAATTTGGTACCCCTCATGGCCTGACGGCGGAGTCGGGTTTACAGTTGCTGAGTGACAAAGTGTTACCGGCCTTTCGAAGCGGGAGTAATTGAAAATGACAACTGAACTGCGCGAGGATGAGTTTGAGCTGTATGACCTGCAGGTCGTAGTTGAAGCCATAGCTGGCAACTGTACCTGTGCGATGACGGTAGGTGATTCGGTTTTTCTCAGAGGTGGTAAGATTTCGATGCCCGAGGGGGCTGATTTTTGTCTCTATGCGCTGCAGTCTGTTATCCCACTGCTGCCGGCCAAGCAGCGCTTGTTGCACCCAGCAGATTGGATGGAAACCGATACCCGTGCACTGTGCCCAGACCCTGGCTGCGGCTTGACCATGCGTGTTGACCGACTGCAGAAGCGGGTATTGAAGCACGATGATGTCAGCCCAATAGGGTGGCAGGACTGAGTATGGATGAGGAAACACAACTCTGCCTCTGGCGGTGAGCGACTGGAATGAGTCATTGGCTGAAGTGGTTGACGATATCGCGAGCGAGCCGCACAATTTGACCGTGGCCAGGTTGCTGGATTAACGCTGGACGAATTGGTTCGTTGGATTATTTCCCAGAGCCCAGGTTTTACTGAAGAAATAGAAAATGGTTAGTTTACTTGCTTCCGATCTGACTGGCGCAGACACCCCCTCATAACGTAGACCCCGATGCGATGTCCTAATGTACTCGTTCAAGTAAACTGTCCCCGTAATTAACTAAAGGTCAAAAAATGACAAACAATAGCGATGTTATGCTGACACAAGGTAGCAGCGCGTATGCAGACAGGGTGCCCCGACTGCTCAAACTTTCCTATGCTCTCGGCGCCTCAGCAGAAACAATTTTTGGCGTTGCCTTTAACGCCTTCAACTTCTTCTTCTACACCAACATCATGGGCATACCTGGCACTCTCGCTGGACTTGCAATAACCATCGCACTTGTCTTTGATGCAATAACTGATCCATTAATAGGCGCATTATCTGACCGTTGGCGATCAAAGCTAGGCAGGCGGCATCCTTTTATGTTCGCCGCGCCCCTACCGGTGATGATCTGTTTATTTTTCATCTACTCACCACCGGAACTCCTGGGTGATTCAGGCCTGTTCCTGTGGCTTACGGTGCTAACCGTACTAATGCGAACTAGCATTACCCTATTCCATGTGCCGCATCTAGCGCTAGGAGCAGAGTTGTCCGCTGACTTTACCGAAAGAACTCGAGTCATGAGCCTAAACACACTGTTAGGCGGGCTCGGCGGATACGGTACCTATATCATCGCGCTGACATTCTTCTTCAACAAAACGCCCGAGTTCGACAATGGACTGCTCAATGCCGCCGCCTACCCAGGACTTGCTATTTCTGCCGCGTTGTTAGGCGGCACAGTGATGCTAGCCTCTACGGTATTGACCCTAAAGGTCGTTCCATTGTTACCGCCCATGCCTGACAGCGTCGAGCGGTTCAGCCTCTCGAGCTTTTTACTGGACGTGAAGTCTGCATTGACCAATCGAAATTACTTAATGTTATTGATTGGCTATTTGTTGCTCAGTGCAACCCTTGGCACAAGAGACACCATTGGCCTGCACATGAACACCTACTACTGGGAATTGGTGCCGAGCCAAATTCGATATTTCGCGCTGGCGGGTTTGGCGGCCACGCTGTTTGGCTACGCGGTGACCGCCCCTTTACATAATCGTTTCGAGAAAAAACCAGTCCTCATTGTCGGATTGGTTTGCTTACTCATTTTTGCCACCGCGCCAGTTCTATTGCGAATTTTAGGTTTATTCCCTGAAAACGATTCCGATATGCTAATGCCGACGCTGATGGTCTTTTACCTTTTTACGCTGATCTTTGGAGTAATCCTGCTGATCAGCGCTATGTCAGCGCTAGCAGATATTGCTGACGAGCACGAACTCAATACCCATCGTCGCCAAGAGGGCATTTTTTATGCTGCCAGATCATTTTTTGCCAAAGCATCGTCAGGGCTTGGGCACCTGCTAGCGGGCATTGCGATTGATGTGATTGATTTTCCCGTTGGCGCAGAACCCGGCACTGTGAACCCAGACATTGTATTCCGCCTGGGATTGATCGATGGGCCGATTGCCGTCATTCCGGGCATCATCGCCGTCTTCTTTTATTTGAAATATCGCCTAACGCGAGCACGCCACGAAGAAATCCAGGCTGAACTAGCTACGCGGAGAAACCTCCAAGTCAGCCAATGACCCCGAATATAGTTGCAAAAAAAAATGTCAATTACAGTTCATTTATTACTACGCGGCTGCTCACGTTCTCTTCTTTCCCGCAGCTTACTTCCCGATAAATTCATAAGGGCCATGAATGAAATTTTTCAATCACCTAGCGCTTTCCACCCGAAGCGGGTTCAGGCATTACTTTAACTTTAAGGGCAGAGCAACCGTTTCAGAGTTTTGGTATTTCATGCTATTTTTCTTACTAGCGTACGCTGTGGTTTGGCTCATCGATCACTTCTTCCTGCCGCCTTTAGTCACCTTAAAGGACCTGCCCTTTGGACATTTCCTACCAGGGGCTTATATGGACGATCAAGTAGGTTTGGCCGTTCTGGCGTATCGCCCGGTTATGATGATACCTACCCTTTCAGTTACTGTTAGACGGTTACATGATGTTGGTAAAAGTGGC
>JAPKAJ010000152.1 GCA_028825345.1 Arenicellales bacterium
AATCTCAAATTGCCTGCTCGGCCACAACATTCGCTCCTCACCATTGATCGCATCTGTCGTTTGGGATCCCTTTAGTCACGATTGGCTGGTCGACTTATTGACGTCTGGATAATCATCTGTAATCATTGGAACAACACGAGGCACTGTCTTCCAGGACGTAAGCCAATGCTCCGGCGTAAATTAACAACTCCATTGGAGAGGGAAAAAATGAGATTAACCAAATTTATCAAGAGTATCAGTACTGTTATTGGCATTGTAGCAGTGGGAATCACCTCTAGTGTCCAAGCCGATCTCTACCGAGTAACATCAATAGCACCGGGCATGTCGCCGTTCGTGGTCAATACAGCAATTGCCAAGGTTGTTGCAAAACATGTCCCGGGTATCGAAATGCAGGTTCGAGCCACGGGTGCAGCGACCCGGCATGTGATCGAGGCGGCTCAAGGGAAAGTCGACTTTCTCTTTAGTTCAGGAACCATTAACTGGTTAATGGTTAAGAATTTCGGCCCATATAAGAATATGGAAAATGCACCGGAGTTAGAGAAGAATCTCGGCATGATTTTCTCCTACGAGATAGGCCCCTACCACTATATCACCCGTGCTGACAGTGGCATCAAACAACTCGAGGACATCGTCGGCAAGAAAATTTTTGCCGGCCCTCCGGGCGGAGCTGCCAAACGGGTAGTGCTGGGCAATATCAAACTGACGACAGGCCTTGAGGGTGGCAAAGATTTTGAGGTTATCGAATTTGGCTTTGATGCTGCTATTCAGGCGTTTCAGGATGACAAGATTGATATGATTGTTCTACCGACAAACGTCCCCAGTTCCTCGGTAAGCCAGTTTGCGCTGACCAAGGAGATTCGACTGCTGGATATCGATACAGCAAAGATCGCCGCGTCCTGGAAACCGTGGCAGAGTGGAACGGTGAACGAAATACTACCGGATGCATATGGAAGCAACCAGGTAAATACCAGTGCCGTGTCTACACATGGGGCGCTGGTTAACTTCTCTGCACGTATGGATCTCGACGAGGAAGTGGTCTATCAGGTGACTAAGGCGATCTGGGAGCATGTTGACGAATTATACGAAGCTGCGGCCTGGATGAAGAATACGGTCGTGCTGGAAAAAGCGCTTGAATACATTCCAAGTCGCCTTCACCCTGGGGCCGAAAGGTATTACAGGGAAATAGGTATGGCGATTCCGGATCCGGTAACGTACTAGACTAAGCGCCCAAATAGCTGAAACACTACTGAGGACCTTGCGAGCTCGATTGCTCGCAAGGTCTTTTTACCAATGAGCTAGAAGGTCGGAAACCTCAAAATTCAAGCAGTCAAATGAAGTGACAGAAAGTAGAAGGACTCCAAACTAAAATTTATTTCCGATATTGCAACAAAATAGTCCGCGTTGCTCTGCGGTCAATTCGGAAAAGGTACCCTACACAGAGTCAGATCACCAACACCCGCAAACTAGCCTATCCGACTTCCTGACCCTCGAAGTAGTCGGCGCAGCGGTACCACAGCACCTATCAGCAATAACGCCACCAGGGCCAGGAGCGCCAGGGCGCTGCTGAATCCTCCAGAACCGCCATAGAGTACACCGATCGCTACCGGCCCACCCACGCCACCAATCTCAGCGGCTGAAAAGAAGAACCCCCCTGCAGTACCGGCCCGGCGCTCGCCAACCCCGGGCACCTCAACCAAAGTCAGAATCAGCACGGTCATCATAGAGCCACCGGCGATTCCCATCAGGATGAGTGCGAGATACAACGACGAGCCCATGCCCCCGATCAGGAACAGCAAACTCCCAAACAACGAACAGGTAAAAAGTGCAATCAGTATGCCAAAACGTCGTGGCCCGGTTGCCAATCGCGGTAAGGTCAATGCACTGATAATCCCCACCACCGCCGGCACGACCGCCAGCAGGCTGGCTTGCTTTAGCCCGGCACCAAAGTTATGCAACACCTCTACCAGCCAGTTACTCATCGCATGGTTGATCGAAAATACACCGATACTCATCAGTAGAATCAGCCGTACCGGCGCAAGAGACAAGACAGCGCCGATCTCGTCCCAAAGTGGAGCGTTTGGCGTAATCGGCCCAGATGGGCGAGCAACACCCCGGCCGACCAAAAGCCAGAATAATCCTGCTGCTAAAGCGGTAAACCCCCACAGAATCAGCACCAGACCCCAACGCCCTCCCAGCAGCGGCATCAGCACGGGCTGACTGAATAACAGCGACACCATGGTGCCAACGCCAGGGCCGGTAATATAAATACCCATTGCCAGGCCTCGCTCAGAACCGGTGAAATTTGCACTGACCACTTTGGGGGCGCCGGCTGATATCAGGGGACCGCCCAGGCCAAACAAGGCAACCGCCGCCAATAGGTGAAAGTACTCCTGTGCGAATCCACGCGCTATCCCGGAGGCACCGATCAGCAAGGCACCCCAAAACAACGCCCTGTGGGTGCCCATGCGGTCAAGAACCAGCCCGCAGGGAATGGCAGCGAAGATATAAATAAACTGCCAGGCCCCCAGCACGGTTCCCATGGAGGCGTGAGAGAAACCAAGGTCTGCCTCAATATCCGGAACCAACGGAGCCAATCCGGCCATATTGAGTCCAAAGGCCATGTACAGCGCCCACACGCCGGCGAGCTTCCACCAGCGCCCCGGTATTGGCTTAATCTGCGTCGATAACCCCTGCACCAGCTCCCTGCCTTAAAGAACGGTCTGATTCCAAAACCAGCATCCTGTCGGCAAATGCCTTGAGGCACGCGACGGATCTGGCATCGGCGGTGAGGCCGGCTCGACGCCCTACCCGAACGTGATCTTCGGCCAAGCTGTCATCCAAAATAAGTTCGGCACCATCATGACAAGGCTGCGTATCCGCATTTTGCACGGTAAAACCCCCGGCGCCGTTGTGTGTGCTTGTGGGCTGTTTTTTAAATCTATGAACGGTGGCTCCCCGCGGCATAATTTTGACTGAAAAGGCTTGCTCTTCGGTCACGAACTGCAGGCGAAATGTACGTTGAGCTTCATTATTTGCCCACGCGAGTGCGCCCAAAACAAGCAAGGGACTGTCAACCTCAGGATAAGTTACAGATTTTCCGACTGGCGGCCACCCAGTTTGGAGTGCATCCATCAAAAAGGCCGACAGGTAAACCGACGATAGCTTTTTGCCTGGCAGCGCCTTCAACTCATGTTGACTCCCATCAGTAACTTTTCCGGGGTTTGCGTCGCCGAGATCCAGGCTAGTTAGTGCATGGCAGATACTCCGGTCTGCCACAAATCCTCGTATTTGAAGCCATAAAACCGACTGCACAATATCTTCAGCAATACCTAAAGGTACGCCCACCCCAAGCGTTGCTTTAAGGACCAGTTGGCCGAACTCCGAGACTGACTGCCTCACGCGGTATCGCCTGGCCATATGGCAAGCCACCAGTCGTCCACTGTGGCTGACTCCAGCTCGTCCGGTAACGGGGCACCCTGAAACATACAGATGCGGGTCCACAAGGATGATTTAGGGTCAAACTTGGCGGCACCAAAAAAAGCCAATTTAAAACGCAAAATATCCAAGGGCGAACAAGTGCTGGCTAACAGGTTATCTCGAATTTCGCCATAGGGGTACTGCCCTAGTGCTTGAACCCTGCGCACCAGGTGGCGGTGCTGCGGATGGGCAAAGAGAAACTCTGCCACGGTGACTCCATCCAGCGCTTGTGCCAGATCTGCCCGTAAAGCGGTCATGTCGCGGGCAATCGCAACCGGCATTTCACGGTCTGCACCTGGCTCTTCTTCGCGAACCCCAAAGCGGGGTTCGAGTTTATTTTCCGATACATACCAAAAATGGGTATTCTCTTTAGCATCACTAAAATCGAAATCCGCGGTCCAGTCGTACTGCGAGTCCATCAACTCGCGCAAGTCTGCAACGGGCATGGTTACATCCATGCGCCGCTCCTTAGCAACATGAAACATATCCTCAAGATCGTCAGTACACTCAGGGTACAACTCGAGCATTAAGGCGACCAGCAACTCCTGGGCATCCAGACTGAGATTCTCCTCTGCCCAGTGATACAAGATATCCCAAAGTAATCCCGAGCCAGTGGATCCGGACTTCGCAGCATCGAGCCAACCCCCAAAAGCCGCCAAGTCGTCGGCCAGTTGTTCATTGCGCACCTGGTAGGCAGGGTCATCAACCCGCCACTGCGCCAGGTGGGTCAACGCCCGTTGGCGCAACTGCTCGGCCCGCTGCAATTCAGCCAACTCGACTCGACTCATCGAGCGAACCCGGGCCAGCGCGATCTCACGCGCTGCGAACCACTGATGAAGTAACTCCGGATGATTCACTACAAAAGGCGCCATCCCAAGGCCTGTCGCATTACCAATTCCCAAAATCCGTTTCAGATCACGGTCCAAAGACACTGCCGTTTCAGGGGAGCGCTGTCGCGCTATATGCTCAAGTTGATCAAAGGTAAAAAGCCTGATCAGGTACACGGTCAGCATCTCGGCCGCAAAAGAATTCTGGGTTTCCGGCCGGGTGGCGATTCTGGAATGATCGCTGGCCCCGAACTTACCATTCCCGTAGACGGCTGTGGTGCGCATCAGGTAGCCCACATCCATCAGCCGCTGAGGCTCGGGCTGGCGCCCGTTTGCAAGGCAATCGCAGGTGTACTTAAACAGTCGCAGGCTCCGGTTTGCCCGAGACAAGATAAGATCAGTGGCTTCAAATCGTCCGGCCTCTTGAAGCGGCGCCTGCTGCCGAAGACGGTCAATGTCAGCATCGCCGGGAATGCCATCGAAAAGAACGAACGCAGCATCCCAGGCCGAGGCGATGACCCGGTCCGTCCGGTCACTGTCAGCCAGTGGGTTGGCGAAGACCACCAGGGAATAACACTGGTCAGGCAGCGAGACGGTATAGACCGCCGTGCCATAACCGGCATCATCCAGCTCAAAGCGCTCGCAGGAGATCTGCCAGTTTTCCGCAGCCATGCGACGTACCAGTAACCGCATAAAACTAAGGCGTGTGGGAAAGGCCGCTCCCATACGGGTTAACCGGCAAACGACCTCGGGCGGTCTTAGCAAGGCTTTATCCAGCGCTCCTGTTGCACTGGCGCTCAATGGGCCTGCGGGGTTAATCACTCCCACATTCATGGAATCGGATAGTTCAGGCAGGTCCGAACGATTTTTCAAAAAACGCCAGCCAGTTACCGCCCATCACAGCGGCTACTGAATCCTGATCGAGCCCTACTTCTTCAAGCCCGCGTTTAATATTAGGAAAATGTCGGTTGTCCTCAAACCAGGCCGGCTGCGCGGGAAAGCCCGGCGTCGCCGCTGACCCTTCACCAAAATCCGTCTGCCGCGTCCACCGTCCATTGCGCATCCAAGTGACCACGCTATCGGGTTGGTCCTGGCATAGATCAGAGCCGATGCCAATGTGGTCTATCCCGATAAGTTCCGCTGTGCTCGCCACCATACGGCAAAAGCTTTGCAAACTGCACTCGCTGCCATCACGCAGATGATGCGGGTATAGGGAAAACCCTATCATTCCTCCCGACTCCGCCAGTGCTTTAATTACTGTATCGGATTTGTTGCGCAAGGCGTCATGCCATGATGCGGGGTTGGCATGGGTAATCGCTATGGGTCGTGCAGACGCCTCTATGGCCTCCAGGGTCGAGCGCTCACCCGAGTGACTCATGTCCACCACAAGTCCAACACGATTCATTTCGGCGATGACCTGCCGGCCCATTCGGGTAATGCCTGAATCAACCTCCTCATAACAACCGGTCGCCAGCAAGGATTGATTGTTAGAGGACAATTGCATAAACCGC
>JAPKAJ010000153.1 GCA_028825345.1 Arenicellales bacterium
CCCGAACCTGCCGACCAATCGCGTCTTCCAGTTGATTTTCGCGCTCGTAGGCAGCATTGGGGTCCGGTGCACTTGTGCGCGCCAACACCGGCTGCACGCTACGGCGATTCATGCCGTCGCTGGCCCTGATTTCACGTTATAGCCAGGCACCGGGATGCCTGTCACTATGCTGGTCGCAAGCGTCACACACCTTAAATCTTCTGGCTCAAGGTTATGCAGGCGAGTTTTGCCGGTACACCGTGCCATCATTGATGCTTCACCGGCATTAGCCTTCAGGATAGCAGCAAGGCCTTGCGCGCGTTCTTCTTGCGAGCGGTCCGAGTGCCACTTTAGCCCTGTTGCTGTAATCTGGCCACCCATCGCCAAGGCTCCAGTCACGCCATACACAACAACGCTTGCGCCCAAGGCAATCAACCGAGCCGCATCTGTTCCCGAACGCACACCTCCGCTGTAGATGAGCATCAGCGCCTCTTCCTTTTTTCGGGCCCGCAATGCCAAAACCGTGTCGGATAAAAGGCCAAACTGAGGCCGTGTATTGAGTTCTGCAGACAAAGAAACGTTATCCCCAGTACCATCAAGTAACAACAGCTTAAAGCCCGCATTAAGGGCAAATTCGACAGCGCTGTCGACCTCATGGAGTTCGGTAATACAAAGGCCTGTTACGCAATCTTGAGCAGAACCTGTCGGTATCGACGACGCATCGCCACTCCAACGAAAAATCTGTCCGGCTGCATCCGGGTTTGCGACCTCATTGGGTTGTAGTAGTTGGATCCAGGGAATTTCAGCCTCCGGCGATAGCGCGCCCAGATACCCACCGCCGCTCTCGTGGATCGCCTGAAACGCCGCCCGCCGAACTTCCTCAGGCGCCTCATCCATGCCAGCGACAAGAAATGGTATTTCGAGACTCAATCCGACGCCCAGACTGACATCAATTCGGCAGGCCTCCCGGTAGGGGTCGATCACCAAACGGGAAAGATTCGCCGGAAGAAAAACCAAATCATCCAGCGACGGCCAGCGCCCTTCTGGAAAGGGGTTCTCCCGCCCTTGCAGACGCCGCTTAAGCATAGCCTGATGCTTGCCGGCATCCTGGGGGTGGGTGCGTGCCATTGAAAAAAGATCTTCACGGTGGCGTACCGCGTAGTCGGCCGAACCTGTTTCTGCGTCGCAGCGATAACAACGCGCGGCTTCGCGAAGCGCTGCCGGCTCGTCATAGGTATCCTCAATCTCCGGAAATGTCTGTGGCTGTGCGCCCACACCATGAAAAACTGGCTCCTCGATGGGGAACTGCTCCCACTTGATATCCTGGGCCACCGGCACCCGACGGGTGCGAAACGGGGTGCGGTAAGGAATAGGTGCTTCAATCTGATCAAGCGCGGCTTTAATGTAATAAGCCGCCCTTTGTCCATGATGCATAGCCATGACAATGGTCGAGCCGCCAAAAGCGCCATCCCCGGCGGCGAACACCTTTGGGTCGGCAGTACGCATTGTCAAAAAATCTGCCTCAACCCGGTCACTGCCCATGAGTCCCGCGCTTTGCAACGCCTCGCAGATTCCCTTTTGCCCAACCGCCGCTATGACCATGCCGCAAGAAATCTCAAATGCACTACCGTCGACAATTACCGGAGCGCTGCGACCATCCGTATCGGACGGCCCGGCTTCAGTCCGAACGCACTGCAGCACAAGGCCATCCGAAGTTTCCAAAACGCCCGTCTGCAAGGTATTGTAGATAAATTCAATGCCCTCTTTTTGCGCATGGTGTAATTCAATTTTGCGGGCCGGAATGTCCTCGGGTCCGCGTCGGTAAATGACCTTAACAGTCTTACAACCTGGTAAACGCAACGCCGCGCGACAGGCATCCATCGCCACATCACCACCGCCAACCACAACCACGGTCTCAGGCATCTGGGGGCGCGCACCAGAATTGATCCGACGAAGAAAGCTCACCCCGTCTTCTACTGCCGGATGGTCTTCCCCAGCGATACCCATGGCTTTACCCCACCAGGACCCTATTGCCATCAATACAGAATCGTGGCGCGACTTCAGTTCCTCAAGTGAAACGCCAGACCCCAGGCCTGTATTGAGGTGCACCATCAAACCCGGGCACTGACGTTGCAGTCTGACAATATCTTCAGTAATGACACCAGAGGGCAAACGAAACTCGGGAATGCCCCAGACCATCGTCCCACCCAGACGGTCGGTCATCTCGTATACGTGTACCGAGAACCCCGCGCGGCATAACTCAAAAGCCGCGGTCAGGCCCGCGGGGCCCGAGCCGACAATGCCAATCGATTCTGGCCGGGTGACTTCAAAAGTAGTCAGGGGTGGATCGTCACCAAGCTGGTCCATGACGAACCGCTTGAGATTTCGAATCTGCACAGTGCCATCACTGCTTTCCCGACGGCAGGCCGGCTCGCAAGGCGCATCACAGACTCGTCCACAGATCGAACTGAATGGATTAGTAGAGGTGATCGCCTCAAAAGCCTCCTCGTACTTCTTCTCCCAGATATAGGCTATGTAGGACGGTGCGTCAGTACCAACAGGGCATGCTGCCTGGCAAGGGGCGGCGACAAAATGCACATCCGCGGTATCGTCGACAAAACCCGGTGGGGCTACCGGAACACTGATGCGCTCGAGACCATAAACGCTCATGGCGCAGTGCCCGTATTAAAGGTGGCAGTATCAACGGGCACTGGTTCATACGGTAATCCAGTGATATACGCAGCCTCGGGGGTAAGCGCAACTAGATCATCGCGACCCAACTGGCGCACATCATCGTAACCCAGGGCATCGGTAATGGCGGCTATCTGCCAACGCACACTTTCGAGAAAACGATGAATATTCTGGGATTCGTTCTCAGGCTTATAACGTTTTTCGTGCTCTGGATCCTGTGTTGCTATACCTGTGACGCACGTACCCACGTGACACTGCATGCAGGCGATGCAACCCCCAGCAATGATTACTGATGTGCCAAACGCAGCAGCATCCGCACCCAGGCACAGCGCCTTAACGGCATCAACACCGTCACGCAGGCCGCCCATGAGAACCAACTGGACTTTGTCACGGGCACCGATCTCTTCAAGCGCTTCAATAGCTTCGATGATAGCCGGCAACGTGGGAATACCCACATTGTCAATTACCTCGGAGCTACCTGCACCGGTCGAGCCTTGCATACCGTCGAGCTCGACAAAATCGAAACCGTCCTTCGCGGCAATCTTAATGTCGTCACGTATCCGCCCGGCACCGAGTTTTACGCTCACTGGAAGTTCGTAGCCTGTAGCCTCACGAAATTCCTCTATCTTGATGACCAGATCGTCAGCCCCAAGAATATCGGGATGCCGCGATGGCGAGCGCAGATCAATCCCAGCCGGAATTCCACGGATCTTCGCCAGTTCCGGGGTGACCTTCTTCGCCATCAACTGACCGCCAAGGCCAGGCTTTGCGCCTTGCGATATATAGATCTCCAAAGCATCAGCTCGGCGCATGTCGTGAATATTCCAGCCTAATCGCCCACCAAGGCACTGGAAAATCAGTTGCCCAGCTGCATCTCGCTGAGCATCGCTCATACCACCCTCTCCGGTATTTTCAGCAATCCCGGACATAGCCGACCCCAATGCAATGGCCTGCTTGGTGGATCGACTGAGTGCGCCGTAACTCATCGGTGCGATCATTACCGGCATACTGAGTTTCAAAGGCCTTGCGCCGTTGATACCACCAATTTCAGTATCCATCTTTACCTTGTCAATAACATTCCGATCGGCACCTGCGCTGGCAAGGCTCTTGCGAAAACCAATATCGCTAAAATGGGGCAAGGGTCGAGCTCCACCATAGCCTCGGATACGATAGCGACCGCTTTGCGATTTGATCACAATATCTTCTTGAATCTTGGGGTTCCAGTAAAAAGATGCGCCGGAGAAGCTCTGAAAAGGGATGCTGCGCATCGGGCGCTCTGCCGTGCCATAGCGCAGCTTTGTGCCGGCATTTACCACCTTTGAGAAACCCATCGGCGCTTTGATGTCGTAGCGATCCAGAAATTCATGCAACGAGTCCAGTTCACCCTGGTCGATATCAGTCAACATTGCATCAGAACCGAGATTCTCGACCTTGCCGGCAACGAAAATCTCACCAGCGGACATGTCCTCTCCCAGACGTTCGCCAGAATCCCCCAGAATAATAATGCGCCCGCCATACATCATGTAACCCGCCATAAAATTGGCATTACCCACGCAACATAACGTGCCCGCTTTCATGACCTGGCCCGCGCGCGAGCCCATGTTGCCGTGAATCACGATTTCCGCACCGCGAATGGCCACGCCCGGAATGGCACCGGCGTTACCGCCAACCACGACCGAGCCGCTGTACATGTTATCCCCCACACCCCAGCCGACGTTATGACTGACGTTGAAATGTGCCTGGTCGGTTAACCCTGCACAGAAATACCCTGCTGAACCCTTAACATTGACCCGAACCGGCGCAGTCAAGCCAACACCGATATGATGACGTGCATCCGGGTTGAGGATCTCGACGTCTTCCCCCGCCTCGCCCAACACGCGCAACCGTGTGTTGGCCTCGCGAACGCTTAACTGTGCTAGATCGAGCGAGACCATGTCGCGTAGGTGCCGGGAGCAGGCTCCCGGGTATTCAGGGCCTGCCCTGGGAACAGGCGGTTCAAGGAAACTTCCTCTGAGGCGATTGCGACCAGGTTCTCGTCCTGGTACATGATCATGGGCTTGGCCGCGAGCCGATCCTTAGCATAACCAATCTCGTCCTGCGTAGAGACCAAAAAGGAAAAGGTGCCGTCCAGATCATCAATAGAGCTTGCCAGCGCCTCTTTAAGGGCAATGCCCTGTGCCAATTTGTCAGCAAGATAGACTGCGATCAACTCGCTGTCGTTATCGGTGGTGAATTCGAATTCCCGCTGCTGAAGGCGTCGACGCATTTTCCAGTAATTGGTGATCTGCCCGTTATGGACGATCGCCACATCAGCAAAACCGGTCGCCCAAAAAGGGTGTGCAGCCTCGGGCTTTACGTCGCTTTCCGTGGCCAGGCGCACATGCCCCAAGCCATGGGTGCCGCGAAACTCGTGTACATCGTAACGATCGTCGACATCGTGAGCACTGCCCACGTCTTTGACAATCTCCAGGCTGGTGCCGATCGAGATAACCTTCGCTGCGTGCTCCATCTCATAGGAAAGTTTTTGCACGTCACCACTAAAACCAACCGTCACGCGATAGTTGTCGCCGACTTGCGCTTCTTCTTCGATAATGGCGCCGAGTTCCCCGAGGCGGCGCCGGATAGTGTTGATGGAGTCCTGACTGTCGCCTTCGGTAAGTCTCTCCAAAAAAAAGCGCATTTTCAATCGGCCTGATTGCTCTGGCGCGTACAACGCAAAGCCGGTCGAATCAGGACCCCGATGCTGACAGGCGTCGAGCATCTTTATGAGCGCCTCTCCGGTATCGAAACTCTGCCCGACACCTCGATACATGACCCCTGCGATACCACACATAGTTATTTGACCTCTGAGAATGCTTGCCAGTTCACTTGGCTTCAGCCTACGCCGTTTAGACAAACAATTCAACTAGTGGAAACAAATTTTCTTTACAGGAAACATCATTTTCCGAGTATCAAAACAAACCCGGCCGGAGCCGGGTTCAAATTCTGACTGAAAACTCAAGGTCAAGACGAAGCGAGATAGGACTCCATGGAGTCGTCCATTGCCTCGAGCCAGGGGGTGTGATGGGCTGGCTGCATATTGCCTGTCATTAGCGAGCGATAAGCGTTGTTACG
>JAPKAJ010000154.1 GCA_028825345.1 Arenicellales bacterium
CGAACAGGTTGCCCTGATCGAAAAATCCTATACCGGCCAGTTTCTCCAGGCATTATTTAATAAAACTCCCGTCGATTAAGCTTGCGCTTTGGCCACCGCCACGAGGGCTTAGAAGGTTCAGCTTCCAGTTTGAGAGTCTTGGCCTGACCATCGGACCACAAAAACCCGTCCAAGAATTTGCGCTGTGGTATTGTTTTGATGCCATGGGTAACTATTGTATTGATGTCTTAGATCAGAGGGCCAAAGCAGAGATTTGGCCCCACTGCCAGATCATCTAACAAAGGATTGATTCATGGCCGACTCAACACTTCACACTGACATTGACCCGCTGGAGACAAGCGAGTGGCAGGATGCTTTGACTTCGGTAATCGAGCGTGAAGGAGAAGAGCGAGCCCACTTTCTCCTGGAAACACTGATCGACCAGGCACGGCGCTCAGGCACTCAGATTCCTTATCGACCAACCTCCGCTTACCTCAACACCATACCGGCGGCGCATGAATCCCGCAGTCCCGGAGACGCAGAGATCGAGTGGCGAATCCGCTCACTGATACGCTGGAACGCCTTGGCCATGGTGGTTCGCGCCAACAAAATCAGTAGCGAACTGGGTGGCCATATTGCCAGTTACGCCTCGGCTGCGACACTGTATGACGTCGGTTTCAACCATTTCTGGCGTGGACCCGATGCTGAAAATGGCGCTGACCTGGTCTTTATGCAAGGGCACTCGGCTCCTGGAATCTATGCTCGAGCTTTTCTCGAGGGTCGCCTCAGTGAAACGCAGTTGGAGCATTTTCGCCAGGAGGTCGATGGCAAAGGCCTGTCGTCCTACCCCCACCCCTGGTTGATGCCGGGATTCTGGCAGTTCCCGACGGTATCTATGGGTCTCGGGCCGATCCAGGCGATTTATCAGGCGAGGTTCATGAAATACCTGCAGCACCGCGAGTTCATCCCGATGTCGGATCGCAAGGTGTGGGCTTTCATGGGCGACGGCGAGATGGACGAACCAGAATCGATGGGCGCGCTGGGCCTGGCCGGTCGCGAAGACCTGGATAACTTGATCTTTGTGATCAACTGCAACTTGCAACGCCTCGATGGCCCAGTGCGCGGCAACGGCAAAATTATCCAGGAACTTGAAGGAGAGTTCCGCGGTGCCGGCTGGAACGTTATAAAAGTGATCTGGGGCTCCTATTGGGACCCTCTTCTCATGCGCGATACCAAGGGCCTTCTGAAACAGCGCATGGAAGAAGCGCTTGATGGTGAATACCAGGCCTTCAAAAGCAAAGATGGCGCTTTTGTTCGCGAGCACTTTTTCGGCAAGTATCCGGAGCTCGCCGCGATGGTGGCCAACATGACCGATGAGGATATCTGGCGCTTAAACCGGGGCGGCCACGACCCGCACAAGGTCTATGCGGCCTACGCTGCCGCAATGACGCACAGTGGCCAGCCGACGGTAATCCTGGCAAAGACTGTAAAAGGCTACGGCATGGGTGAATCCGGCGAAGGACAAAATATCATCCACAGCCAAAAAAAAATGGCCGATGAGTCGTTGCTGGCTTTTCGCGACCGTTTCCGCATACCGCTTAATGATGACGATGTACTGGCTTGCAAGTTCTATCACCCGGGAGAAGACAGCCCGGAAGTGCGCTACCTCAAAGACCGTCGCACGGCGCTCGGCGGCAGCCTTCCGGCACGTACTGATAGCGCACCCAGTCATCCAACACCAGATCTTTCGATATTCCAGTCGCAACTGGATGGTACTGGAGAACGCGAGATATCGACTACCATGGCTTTTGTCCGCATCCTGACAGCCCTGACGCGGGACAAGGTTATCGGGCCTCACGTAGTTCCGATAGTGCCCGATGAGTCACGGACTTTCGGTATGGAAGGCATGTTTCGCCAGTTGGGTATCTATGCCCCTGAAGGCCAGTTGTATATCCCCGAAGATGCAGATCAATTAATGTACTACCGCGAAGATATCCAAGGACAGGTATTGCAAGAAGGCATCACCGAAATGGGCGCTATGTCTTCCTGGATAGCGGCGGTAACCGCATATGCTAACCACGGGATTGCCATGATCCCTTTTTACATTTTTTACTCAATGTTCGGTTTGCAGCGAGTCGGTGATCTTGCCTGGGCTGCGGGGGACCTGCAGGCACGAGGGTTTCTGATCGGCGGTACCGCGGGACGCACCACCCTGGCCGGTGAAGGATTGCAACACCAGGATGGGCACAGTCTGTTGCTTGCCTCATGTATTCCTAACTGCGTCTCCTATGATCCCGCCTTTAATTTTGAGCTCGCGGTCATTATCCAAGACGGTTTGCGAAGAATGTTTACTGATAAGGAAAACATTTTTTATTACATCACCGTGATGAACGAGAACTACTCACACCCGGCACTACCGGACAATGTGAACGATGGCATTCTCAAGGGCATGTACCCGCTGCTTTCTTCAAAGCGAGGGCGCAAGGCCGCACCCCGGGTACAGTTACTCGGCAGTGGCGCGATTCTGCGAGAATCACTCGCTGCAGCGAAGTTGCTGGAACAGGACTTTGGCGTCCTGTCCGACGTCTGGAGCGTCACCAGTTATAACGAACTGACCCGCCAAGGTCGAAACGTTACGCGGTGGAACCGCCTGCACCCGGACGAACCGCCACAAATCGCCTACGTCACGGAACAACTGACAAAAGCGGGCGGGCCGGTTATAGCTGCCAGCGATTACGCTCAGACCTATGCCGATCAGATTCGGGAGTTTGTTCCGGGACGTTATGTGGTGCTGGGCACTGACGGTTTTGGGCGCAGCGGCACCCGTGAGCAATTGCGGGGCTTCTTTGAGGTCAACAGCTACCATATCGCACTTGTGGCTTTGACTGCGCTTGCCGACGAAGGGGCCTTACCCCGTTCAACGATTTTGGACGCGATCAGCCGTTACCCGGTTGATCCAGAAAAACCTAACCCGGCTACAGCCTGACAGGGGTTAGCTAATGAGTGATCCGCTGAAGATTGCGATACCCGACATTGGCGATTTCGAGAACGTCGACGTGATTGAAGTGCTGGTCGTTTCGGGGGAGATTGTCCAGGCCGAGGATCCGCTGATTACGCTAGAGAGTGATAAGGCGACCATGGATTTGCCCTCACCGGCATCCGGGCGAATTACCCAAGTGTTGGTTGCGGTGGGTGACCAGGTATCTCAAGGCGCCGTGGTTGTATTGCTGGACCCTGCTGAGGTCGATACAGCCGTTGCCGAACCGCCATCGGAACCCCACTCGACGCAAGCCGTAACAACACCAACCGCCGTGACAGCTCCGGAATCCGCCGCCTCACCGGCAGGGCCCGAAACGGCCACCCAATCACCGCTGCAGTCGCTGGCACCCCCGAGCACGCTGCCACCACCGCTCGAAGGAGGCAGTAAGCTACCCCATGCGAGCCCGGCTGTGCGCCGCTTTGCCCGGGAGCTCGGTGCTGATCTTTCCCAGATAAGCGGCAACGGAGCGCGTGGACGTATCCTCCAGGATGATGTTCGCCAGTTTGTTAAAGCCGCTCTGATCAGACCCGCCTCCGACTCAAGGCCCATGGAAGGTGCCGGTATACCCCCTATGCCCGAGGTCGACTTCTCTCGCTGGGGGCCCATCGATACCAAGCCGATTTCACGGATCCAGCGCCTCTCGGGGCGTTACCTGCATAGAGCCTGGCTGAACATCCCACATGTCACTCATCACGATGATGCCGATATCACCGAACTGGAATCCTTCCGCCAATCCCTGAAACAGGACAAGGCGCACAGCGGTACACGCATTACGATCCTGTCCTTCTTAATGAGAGCAGTGGTCAGCGCACTGAAAGCCTTTCCGACCTTCAACGCCTCATTATCACCGGACGGTGAGAGCCTGATTCTCAAACAGTATTTTCACATTGGTGTCGCAGTGGATACCGATAACGGTCTGGTCGTACCGGTCATTCGAGACGTAGACAGCAAAGGCATTGTGCAGCTTGCTGAAGAACTCGCTGAAATCAGTGCGCGGGCCCGTGATGGAAAACTCAAACCGGGCGAAATGCAAGGTGGCTGCATGAGTATTTCCAGTCTCGGTGGCATCGGCGGCACCGCCTTCACACCCATTGTCAATGCGCCGGAGGCAGCTATTCTGGGCGTTACTCGCTCGCGGATGACTCCGGTCTGGAACGGCACTGAATTCCAACCGCGGTTGATGCTGCCACTGGATCTTTCCTATGACCACCGGGTCATCGATGGAGCACAAGCTGCGCGCTTTATGGCCTTCCTTAGTGCTGCACTGGAAGATGCCCGGCGGTTGCTGCTGTAGGCACCTGAATGGAGATTATTCTGTGAGTGATACCCCTATCACCATCAACGTGCCTGATATTGGAGATTTTCGTGATGTCGATATCATAGAGGTACTCATCGCCCCTGGCGACACCGTTAACATCGAAACGCCGCTGATTACGCTGGAAACCGACAAGGCCACCATGGATGTCCCGTGCCCGGTTGCTGGCAAAGTCATCGAAGTCCTGGCTCAGGTAGGCGGCCAGATATCTGAAGGTGATCCCGTTGCCGTCGTGGCGTCAACCAACGAATCCACAGCGCTTTCGCCCCCTCCAACCGATGCCACAGCAACAACAACGCCCCCTGAAGCAGCCGCTCTGGAGAGCGCGCCACCGGTCATAAAAAACGATGGTACTGATGTAGATCTTGTGGTGCTGGGCTCTGGCCCGGGCGGTTACACCGCAGCCTTTCGCGCCGCCGATCTTGGCCTTAAAGTGGCCCTGGTTGAGCGTTACCCGACTCTCGGCGGCGTCTGTCTGAATGTAGGTTGTATCCCGTCCAAGGCATTGCTGCATGCAGCGCGCGTTATTGAGGAGGTCCACGAGATGCGCCCCCATGGCATCGATTTTGGGGAGCCTGTCATTAACGTGACGCAACTGCACGAGTGGAAAGACAAAGTGGTTGGCCAGTTGACCGGCGGCCTTGCCGGCTTGGCGAAAAAACGCCGGGTCGAAGTCATCACGGGCATTGGCGAGTTCACCTCACCACACAACATAAGCATCCGCGGGTCTGCGGGTGAACGAACCGTAGGTTTTTCTCAGGCGATTATCGCCGCCGGCTCGCAAGCGATTGCATTACCCGGGCTTCCAGAGGATCCACGCATCATCGACTCGACCGGAGCATTAGCGCTTGACCACATTCCGGATCACTTGCTGGTTATCGGTGGCGGCATCATCGGTCTGGAACTGGCTACGGTATTTCGAGCACTGGGCAGCCAGGTCAGTATTGTAGAGATGTCCAGTCAACTGATTCCCGGCGCCGATCCTGACCTGGTCAAGCCGCTCGCCAAACGGCTGGCGAAACAGTGCCATGGCATCTATCTGAATACCCGAGTCATCAGTGCACAACCACAGGACGATGGCTTGCTCGTCAGTTTTGCAGGTGAGAACACCCCCAGCGAAACCCGTTATGACGCTGTTTTGGTTGCGGTGGGACGCACACCGAATGGCCATCACATCAATGCACCAGCGGCGGGCGTCGCGGTTGATGAGCAGGGCTTTATTACAGTGAATGCTCAGCAACAAACCAACGTCGCCCACATTTTTGCCGTTGGCGATATTGTCGGCCAGCCCATGCTGGCCCACAAAGCAACCCACCAAGCTAAGGTAGCGGCCGAGGTGGCCGCCGGGCACAAAAGCGCGTTCGAAGCTCGGGTCATCCCATCGGTTGCCTATACAGACCCGGAAATCGCCT
>JAPKAJ010000155.1 GCA_028825345.1 Arenicellales bacterium
CGTACAGATCAAGATACTCGCCGATATCAGTGAGGCTGAATCCCAGGCGCTTGCCGCGCAGAATAAGTTGTAGCCGGCCACGTTCCCGGTGGGTATAGATCCGGGTAGTGCCCGCCCGGCGCGGATTTACCAGGCCCTTGGTTTCATAAAAACGCATCGCCCGAGGGGTGATCCCGAGCTCCCGGGCGAGCTCGGTGACCGTCAACATATCACCGGTTCCGTCATTCATGACGTACTAGACCCTTTGTGCTTTTCCACCTCTTCGGCTACCAGTTCTTTTTTCGACAGTTTGCCAATGATGGTTTTGGGTAGCTCGAGACGGAACTCGATCCGCGAGGGCATCTCTATCTTGGAAAGCTTGTCTGCAAGGAAGGTTTTCATCTCATCTTCCGTGATCTTTTCTCCCTCCTTCAGTTTGACGAAGGCCTTGGGGCTCTGGCCGCGGTAGTCATCGTCAATACCGATGACGGTCACCTCGGCAACAGCGGGGTGCAGGTAGATAGCTTCTTCGACCATTCGCGGATAGACGTTGTAGCCGCTACACAGAATAAGGTCTTTGAGTCGGTCAACCAGGAAAAAGTGTCCGTCTTCATCCATGTAACCCACATCACCGGTGCGAAACCACCCTTCGCGCAGGCTGTCGGCAGTTTCTTGTGGACGGTTCAAGTAGCCTTTCATGACCTGTGGGCCTTTTATCCAAACTTCACCGCGTTCGCCGGTGGGCACAACGTCGTTAGGTGCTTCGAGATCGTGAATCGAGATTTCTGTACCAGGTACGACCTGGCCGATCGAGCCGGGCTTATTAATATCTTGCATGGCGTTACAGGTGGCGACCGGCGCGGTCTCGCTTAGACCGTAGCCTTCGACCAGCCGGCATCCTGTCAGGCGCTCAAAAGTTTCTTTGACTTCAAGCGGTAGCGGCGCACCACCGGAGATGCAGTAGCGCACGGCAGATAGGTCGTACTTCGCAAGATCCGGCGCTTGGTTAATTGCGGTGTAGATGGTCGGCACTGCCGGGAAAATAGTCGGCTTTTTCTTATTGATTGTCGCCAGGGTTTGACCCAGTTCGTAGCGGGGCAGCAGGATCATCTGTGCGCCTGCGGCAACCGCGAAGTTCATTACCGCTGTCATCGCAAAAACATGAAAAAATGGCAAAACCCCGAGTACTTTCTCTTCTCCGGGGTTCAGATCCACATACCATAGAAGCATTTGCGACACGTTGGCCGAAAGGTTACCCTGGGTCAGCATTGCGCCCTTGGGCCGTCCTGTGGTGCCACCGGTGTACTGTAGTACTGCAATGTCGTTATCCAGATCAACGTTAACCAGACTCGGGTCGCCGTCGTTATCAAGCAGATCCTGAAAATGCACAATCGCCTCGCTGGGCTCAATGTTCGCAATCTCTTTACGTTTTAACAAGCGAAACAGAACGCTTTTAATCTTCGGTAATATCGCAGCCATCGGGCAGACAATGATCTTCTTGAGACTTTCTGTGCGTGAGAGCATCGCCGCTACTTTCGGGTAAAGCGCTTCAAGATCCATAGTGATCATGATCTCGGTATTGCTGTCATCAATCTGGAAGGCGAGCTCGCGTTCAACATACAACGGGTTGTAGTTAACGACAGTGGCGCCAGCGCGTAACGCGCCGTAATAGCAGATAACTGAGTAAGGGGTGTTCGGTAGGCAAAGGCCGACCCGGGCACCTGGGGTCACCCCCATTAACTGCAGGCCTTTGGCCATGTGGTTGACCTGCTCGAGCAGTTCGCCATAACTAAGACAATAATCAAGAAAATCAATTGCAGTGTTGTCGCGACAGCGTTCTGCCGTGCGCTCCAGAGTCTCGTACAGCGGGCGGCGCTCGATGCTGGCGCTCCAGTCGATACCCTCGGGATAATTGCTGAGCCAGGGATGAGTTGTGGCTTCCATGGTGGTACCCTCCTTACTTGGTTGTACGGCCCTTTGGAGCCTGCGTGAACCGGCTCCGCTGGGGTTGATTGGTTTAGTATCAGTGCTTGATCAGGTTAGATAGCCCCGGACAAACCATCTTTGGAATGCATCCGGATGTACTTAAACTCCAGATCAAGCTTGTCAGAGCCCTGTAAATTCTCGATCGATATACCGATTGCAAGCGGGTCTTTGAGCTTGGCAAAACTTGCCTTGGAATTGTGGCTTATGTTGCCTTGGGCGATTGTGGGTTTCAGGGTGAATGCGCTTGTTTTGAGGTTGCACAGTTAACGTTAACGTCAACTATATTACGCTAACGTAAATTTTGTCGTCAAACTTTAATAAGGTGCTGAAAAATAACAATAATTAATTCTATAAACACAAGTCTGAATCAGACAGGGCGCTAACCAAGAGAGATTTCCGGCGAGATATAGTCCTGGCCGTCGGTGCAGTGCGGTTCTGGATGTGAAGGGTTGATTCAGGGGGGCTGCTTATTCTCCAAGTTCCCTGATCGGTCTTAAAGCAGTTATAACTCATTGCGGCTACGGTTCGGCTTTGGTGCCAGTAGCTATTTCGGCCGTTTGAGCTCTTTACTAGCTGGGCTACCTTAATCTACCTGGGTTAGTTGGGATAATTCCCATCAATAAAGTGTTTGTGCGTTTTGCTTGAGGCATGCGATCATCAGTTCAGTTTTGAAACCTAAGTATTTAAATGTCGAGCACGGACTGTTTAGTACGTGCAGACTGAAAGTGGAGGATTTATGCCAGGCTTAATATCCGATGTAGACCCGCAGGGTCTGCTCGAATACTCGGTGGTCTACACCGATCGTGCGTTGAATCACATGTCGCAGTCGTTTCAGGGCGTGATGAACGACATCTCTTCAATGCTAAAGGAGGCGTACAACGCGGACGCAGTAGCTGTGGTTCCGGGCAGCGGTACCTTTGGTATGGAAGCGGTGGCGCGTCAGTTTGCAACTGGCAAGAAATGCCTGGTGGTGCGTAACGGCTGGTTTAGTTTCCGCTGGAGTCAGATCTTTGACATGGGCGATATCCCCTCCAATCACAGTGTGCATAAGGCGAGACCCGTGGAATCGGGAAGGCATCCCGCCTACGCACCGGCACCAATTGATGAAGTAGTCGCCGCGATCCGTAGTGAAAAACCTGATCTTGTTTTCGCGCCACATGTCGAGACTTCTGCAGGCATGATCCTGCCGGATGACTACATCAAGGCGCTTGCAGACGCGGTGCACGCACGCGGTGGGATGATGGTTCTCGACTGCATTGCCTCAGGCACTTTATGGATAGACATGCAAGCGCTTGGAGTGGATGTATTGATCAGCGCGCCGCAGAAGGGCTGGAGTGGCTCTCCGTGCGCGGGGCTTGTCATGCTTAGCGCGCTTGCGAGTGAGCGCCTGCAACAAACCGCTAGCACCAGCTTCTCCTGCGACCTCAAAAAATGGCGTGACATCATGGCTGCCTATGAAAAAGGGGGTCATGCTTATCATGCGACCATGCCCACTGATGGCCTCAAGGCCTTTGCCGAGGTGATGCGCGAGACCCAGGAGATGGGTTTTGCCAATGCTCGCGCCGCACAGGAAGAACTGGGTGCCAAAGTCCGAGAACTGCTTGTCGGTCAGGGCATCAAGAATTTGGCTGCGCCCGGTTTTGAGGCGCCCAGCGTAGTGGTCAGTTACACCGATGATGGAGAAATGCAGTCGGGCAAGAAGTTTGCTGCACTTGGTATGCAGATTGCCGCAGGCGTACCCTTGCAGTGTGATGAAGCAGAGGACTTTAAGACATTTCGCATCGGGCTATTCGGTTTGGATAAACTGCTAAATATCGACAGAACGGTTACCTCACTGGCAAAAACGTTGAACAAGATGTCTCTTGAAGCGGTGGCCTGATTACAGGCCATCAAGCTGGGCGATGCCGATGGCGCTTTCACCCGCACCGCTGTAAAAAAGATAGGCCCGCCCATCTTCAACAAAGATCCCCGGGTCGCGCAGCTCGCGAAGGCGTGAGTCGGCCGCACCCACCACTGACGTAGTGGGAGGCCGATCTGCACCCTCCCAGATCAGTTCGGGACTAAGGATGACCTGCGGTCTGGAAAACTCCCAACGAGCCCAGTCATCGCGCATCCTGCACTGGCTGTGATAGATCCGTTCGGGGCAATCCCCGGTGCATGAGAAGAAAAGATGCAGCACGTCGTCCTGACACCAGAGCGCAGGATGGCGCAACTCGATGCCGCTGCCATCATTGAAAAGACGCATTGCTGGGCCGGGCTCATGTTGTGCCTCAAAAGGACCATGCCACTCGCGTGAGCGTAAAAAGATCCCCCGCCAGCTGATGGCATAGATCCACTGGGCGTATTCAAATACCCGAAAGTAAGGGGGGCCCAGCAGCGGCCCTTCGGGCTTGAACGACAGCCCGTCTTTGGAGCAGGCCACACGAGTCATCTGATCGCCATTGGGCAGCAGGCCATGGTAGTACATGCGGATCTGGCGCTGCGATGCATCGATATGCGCATCCGGGGAGGCAACATGGGCATAAAGGTACCCCCCGGCCAGAGTATCTGCCCAGCTTGGGCGCTCTCCAGGGGGTGGTTCTGGGGGGTCTGTGGCGGCGAACAGCGATTGCGATACGTCTAGAACCCCCGGGGTGTGTATTTTCCATGGACCCGTTAATGCATTGGCATAGGCAAGACGGATATAGGTCCCCTTGTGATGAGAAAAATAAAGGTAGTAGCGGCCCAACGGTTGTTGTACCCAGTCGGGCACGCGGATCGCACTGGGTCCGTTTATATTGGACCCTATACGCTCGTCCATGCCCGGATGGATAATGGGCTTATCCAGCAGGCGCGTCGCGACGATAGTTATGGCAGATGACCTTAGGACGGTTTGAATTCGTCAGTAGACAGCATTAACGGGAATGTTTACCACTCAGCGCTGCCTGTAATTTTTGCACTTCCTCGTGGGGCATCGAATAAGAGTGATCGGCATCAGGAAATTGGCCTTCTTTGACTTCCTTCACAAATTCTGAGAAAGCATTGACCGCTACTTCCCCTACGTTGCCATAACGCTTGGAAAATTTCGGCTTGAAGTCATCGAAAGCACCGATCAGATCGGCACCATTTAGAGCCTGGCCGTAACCCGGATTCCCAGCACCAATACTAAAAGTGAAAATTTCGACTGCCTCTTCAATGGCGGCCGCTACCTGGGGCGGTACCGCTTCTATCTCTATACCGACTGCCCCGGCTTCTTCAATGGCCCTTGCATTATCAATTATCTTTAGTGCATCTTCGACGGTACGTCCCTGTGCTTTAAAGCCTCCCATTGAATTTACAAAGTGAGGGCATAGACCTACATGGCTCATTACAGGTATGCCGGCGTCAGCAACAGCTTTGATAATGTCGAACTTCTCGCGCCCGCCCTGAAGTTTGACTGCCTCAGCTCCACCTTCTTTTACTAATCGTAATGCGTTATGGATCGCAATATCACTTGTTGCATAGGAGCCAAACGGCATTGCTGTGATACACAAAGTATTGGGCGCACCACGGCGTACAGCCTTGACGTGCTCAATCATTTGATCAACCGTCATCGGTAACGTGGTCGAATGACCATACAGGGTCATTCCAAGGCTGTCGCCAACGCCGACGATATCAACGCCACCTCGCTCGGCCCATTGAGCCATCAGAAAGTCACCTACGGCGACTAGTGTCGTTTTTTCCTTTCGTGTTTTTCGATCTTTTATATCCGGGATGGATAACTTTTTTTCGGTTC
>JAPKAJ010000156.1 GCA_028825345.1 Arenicellales bacterium
CGAAACGCCAAGTACAAACGTAACTGGGTCTAATGAAGAGACCCAGAGTCTCTATCGAGGAGAACCTACCGAGGGTCGTGCCAAGGTTGGTTATATCCCTTTAGAGAACATTCTGTTGGAGTTCATCGAACCCGTTGACGGGCCAAGCGTCTGGAAGGATTTTCTGGAACAAAATGGCAACGGTATCCATCATCTTGCCTTTATCGTCGATGGCGTGAAGCAGGTCATTGGCGACCTGGAAGACTTTGGCTTGCCGCTAGTGCATCACGGCAACTTTGCTGCGGCGGCGAACGCGCCTAGTGGCCAGTACGCCTACCTGCAGGGGCTCGACAAATTGGGTTTCGATGTTGAGCTGTTGGCATTTGATACCTGATCAACAATCAGTTGTAGTAACCGCGCCTCAACTTCCTTGTTCAGGCGTTCAAGAATTTAATGTTGAGTCGAATGGGTAGTTAACTAACTAACGGGTATTGTGTTTGCCTATCACCAACAACCTAACTAAGGGAGAAAATGGAATCACCACTGGAAGATATTACGGTTATCGAGATCGACAATTTTGTGGCGTCCCCGAGCGCGGCCGCAATTCTTGCTGATCTCGGCGCACGCGTAATCAAGATAGAACCTCTGGCCGGTGATCCATGGCGCGGACTCTCCAGACCGACCAAGAACGACGATCTGTCAGAAGCTCTCAAGCAACTGGATCTTCAGTTCGACGTCGACAACCGGGGTAAGGAGTCAATCGCAGTGGCCCTCGACCAACCAGAGGGTGTAGATCTTGTCCATAAATTGATCGCAAAGGCAGATATATTTATGTGCAATCTGCTCATCAATCGGCAGGAAAAGTTTGGTCTCGATCCAGAGACGCTGCTTGAGCTAAAACCCAATCTTGTGCATGCAACGTTGACGGGTTACGGCACCTCAGGTCCAGATGCCTGGAGACCTGGCTATGACGTGACCGCATTTTTTGGGCGGTCCGGGCTGTATGACGCACAGCGTGAAGGCGAAGACGGCATCGTACCGATGGCACGTCCTGCGCAAGGTGACCACACAACGGGACTTGCGTTCGTCAGCGCGATCCTTGCTGCACTGCGCCTTGCAGAAAAATCTGGAGAGGGCCAGGTTGTGGAAACCTCGCTTTATGAAACTGCCGTCTGGACTCAGGCTTCCGACTATGCTGTGACCGCTGTGGATCATGCGCCTGTCCGTCGCCGCGCTCGCAAAGAGCTGTTGGCCATTACCGGCAACAGGTTTCCATGTGGGGACGGCAAATGGGTGGTATTTAACATGATGCCAGACACAGCTTACTGGGCCCCTATGTGCCGGGCAATCGGGATCGGGGAACTCATAGACGACGAACGCTTTGCCGACTCGAGATCTAGGTACCGTAATATGGCCGAACTTATCGATCTCATCGATGCAGCTTTGGCGAAAAAGCCACGCGACGATTGGGGCAAAATATTTGACAAGGCTGGCCTCATTTGGGGTCCTGTTTTGGGTCTGCACGAAGTAGTTCAGGATCCCCATGCCATCGAGTTGGGCATGTTCCCAAAAATGGAACATCCCGACGCGGGCGCTTATACGACGGTCAACATACCCATGAGATTCGCGCGCGCGAAGGTGGGGCCCAGGAGCCCTGCGCCTGGCATCGGCGAGCACACTGATTCAGTGTTAGCTGAGTTCGGGTTTAGTGAGGAAGAGATCAACAGCATGTTAGAGGCAAAGACGATAGGGAGCGGCGAGCGTGCGTAATATTGTTGTAGTCGACCTGATGAAATGAACACGCTTGGATTTGAAGAAAACCTAACGAGAGTGCTGAGCAGTTGCTTTGACGATTTTGATGCGCTTCATGCTGTTGATCGCCTGAGCGGTGGTGCAAGTCAGGAAACCTATAAAATAAAGTTCTCAAAAGGAGGGAAGGTGTGCACTGCTGCGATGCGCAGGGCCGCCGGTGGTGTGTATGAGAACCCGGACCCTGCGAGACCAGGCCTTGCAGTCGAAGCCCGGCTGATGCAGATCGCTCGGCAGGCAGGTGTGCCTGAGCCAGCGATTTACCGAGTGCTTACACTAGAAGATAACCTGGGTGCTGGATTCATCATGGAGTGGCTCGATGGCGAAGCCCTGGGGAGCAGAATTTTAAGATCCCCTGAGTTGGAAGCGATTCGTCCAAGCCTGGCTCGGGAGTGTGGCCAGATCCTGGCGCGCATTCATGGGATTGATCCGGTGGAGTCTGGTTTGAAGAAGCTGCTTTCCACCATGACTACAGAAGCTTTTATCCAAAAAATGTGGGAGCAGTATCAGGGCTACGAGACACCACAGCCGATGATCGACTACATCGCTCGTTGGCTGCTTGCACATATCCCCCCCGAGGGTGAGGCCCGACTGGTACACAATGATTTCCGCAATGGAAACCTGATGGTGACACCAGGAGGTATCAATGCAGTATTGGATTGGGAAGTTGCACAACTTGGTGATCCGGTCAGGGATATAGGTTGGATCTGTACGAATTCCTGGCGATTTGGCCGTACCGATATGCGGGTAGGAGGCTTCGGACACCTGGACGACTTGCTTGACGGCTACGAGGCAGAGAGTGGCATTCGCATAGACCCCGAGCATGTACATTTCTGGGAAGTATTTGGGTCGTTCTGGTGGGCCGTTGGCTGTCTCAAGATGGCTGACCATTGGCGTAATGGGCCAGACCGGACAGTGGAGCGACCAGCCGTTGCTCGCCGGAGTTCTGAGTGTCAGGCCGATTGCGTCAACCTGCTGATCCCGGGCCCTGTAGAGTTGGTGGAAGAAGCCGACCCCTTAAGTTCGCTGGATACACCACGAGTCGATGAGTTACTGACCAGTGTTCGCGACTTTCTGCGCGAAGACATGCGCGCCGCCACTCATGGCCGTGACAATTTCATGGCGCTCGTTGCTTCTAACTCCCTTGATATTGTACTGCGTGAATTGAGTCTTTCACCTCAGGCTTTGCAGGCAGAAGCAGATCGTTTACGGCGGTTGCTCGGGTGCGAAGGGGAGGTCATGGCGCTTCGCTGGAAGTTAGCCCAGGCGCTGCGTGATGGCGACTTGACGTTGGACCATCCCGGGCTAGCTGCACATTTACGAAATACCGTCATCAACCAGCTGGCGATAGATCAACCCCGCTATTCGGCGCTGGCAACCGCATTATCGTTTGAGAATTGAAAGGAGGCCGCTGGATGTACGATGTCTATCAGGAAACCTGGAATACACTAACCGGGCCTGATACACCTTTTGAGGTCGTGGAAATTGAAGTCCGAAACTCAACGATGCGTGTGTACAAAAATGCACCGTTGAGCCTCCGTGAAATTTGGCTGAGCTCGCTTATCCACGCCGAACGCGATTATCTGGTTTATGGCGATGAACACTGGACCTACGCCGAGGTACATGTTCAAGTCGCCTCGATCGCCAATTGGATGGCAGATCAAGGCATCAAATCGGGAGACCGCGTTGCGATCAGCATGCGCAACTACCCGGAGTGGCTCATGATCTACTGGGCCTGCGTGTCGACCGGTGTCGCGGTGGTGGGTATGAACGCCTGGTGGGTTGAAGATGAGATGGCATACGGTCTGGCTGATTCCTCACCTAAAGTGCTGTTTTGCGATGAAGAACGACTCAACCGATTCCTCAATATTCGTGACAAGTTTGCTGGCCTGGCAACCGTTAGTGTCAGGCTAGAAGAATCGCGATCTGACACCATCGACTTCGCCGAGGTACTTAAAATCGGCGGTGAACTGCCGGACATTTCCGTGGACCCGGATCAGGATGCCTGTATTTTCTATACATCAGGTACCACGGGATATCCGAAGGGCGCACAGCTCACGCACCGCGGTTGTATTCACAACATCATGAATATGAGCTTTGGTGGGCAGCTGGCATTACTTACCAGCTGCAAGATGAACAATTTGGAGCCGCCCGACCCGAAAGACGCGCAACCAATGATTGCACTGGTGACGACACCACTGTTCCATGTCGCGGCCAATAACTGTCTAGCGCACCCGGCTACACGCGGTGGCGGCAAGCTGGTTTTGATGTATCGATGGGATGCCGGTGAAGCACTTAAACTGATCGAAGCCGAACGCATTACCATTCTTTCAGGTGTGCCAGTCATGGCACGTGAACTAATCAATCATCCAGATTTCGACAAGTACGATACATCAACCCTGCGGTCAGTCAGTGGCGGTGGGGCCCAGGTACAACCGGATTTGGTGGAGCGAATCGACAAAGCGGTTGGGACCGCCCGCCCAAGTACCGGCTACGGCATGACCGAAACCTGCGGCGGTATTACGTCAATCGTTGGCGATTTCTTTATCGATAAACCCGAGAGCTGCGGCCCGGCGATGCCGGCATTCGAGATCAAAGTCGTGGATGTACAGGGCAAAACACTTCCCCAAGGGGAAGCAGGAGAGCTGTGGATACGGGGTGCAGCCGTTATCAAGGGCTACATCAACCAAGAAGAAGCGACAGCGGAAACCATCACGGATGGTTGGTTGCACTCCGGGGACATCGCCAGGATTGATGAACACGGATTCATCTTCCTCGTAGATCGAGTTAAAGATATGGTGCTTCGCGGCGGTGAGAACGTCTACTGCTCTGAAGTTGAAGCGGTACTGCACAGATTGGACGAAATTGCCGAATGTTCAGTGTTCGGCGTCGAAGATGACCGGCTCGGTGAGGAGGTCGGTGCCAGTATATTTTTAACACCCGGCGCCGAGATCTCTGCAAATGGCATCCGTGAATTTTGTCTGGCCCATATGGCCAAGCACAAATTGCCACGGTATATATGGTTCTCACCGGAACCATTGCCTCGCAATGCCAGCGGCAAGTTCCTTAAACGTGAGCTAAGAGATACATTAAATGTTGCGGACGCAGTTTAGATCGGCTGCCGCTTGAGTCGTCACCGGTATGGGTGTTAACCACCCGCTATTTTGTACGCCAGCTTTTTAAACTCTTGGCTAAATGGGTGCAAGAAGCCTGGCATTCGCTGTGTCATGCAAATGCCGGCAAGGTTTGCCTTCGGTGACCACCAGAAGTGAGTGCCTGCCATGCCCCCCCAGTGATATTCGCCAATGCCACTTTGCGGCTCGCCAACGGCCGCTTGCTCCTTCAGCGCGAACCCAAGGCCAAACGTTGTACCTGGCATGTCCCACATTGGGAAATTCACGCCAATGCCTTCGGCGCATTGGTTTGTCCTCATCAGAGTAAGCGTCTCCGGCTTCACAAGAGTTTTGCCATTCAATTGGCCTTCATTGATGATCATCTTCGAGAAGGCGAGAAAGTCCGCCAACGTTGACATCAATCCACTGCCTCCGGACAGGAAACTGGGCACCTTATCGGTGGTGGTGTTAGCCAAGGAATCCATTGGGGCCACACACTGGCTCATCGGGTCCAACGGATCAGCAGGCAGATACAGGGTCGTTAACCGATCCTGCTTCTCAATTGGCACGTAAAAGTCTGTATCGTGCATTCCAAGCGGCTCGAAAATTCGCGCTTTAAGAAATTCGTCAAAACGCTGACCTGACACGACTTCAATAAGGCGCGCGGTCACATCAGTCGCAAAACTGTAGCGCCAGAATGTTCCAGGTTGGTAAACTAACGGCAGTTTCCCAAGGGCTGTGCACAGCGACTCGAGGGTCACGTCAGGTCCGGGCGCCAGTGGGTTGAGCGACTCCTCGAT
>JAPKAJ010000006.1 GCA_028825345.1 Arenicellales bacterium
TTCCCCACGGCGGTTAACTAATTCAACCTGTGTAACCGATTGCCAGGTTTCACCGCCAAAGGCGCCCGCATTCATCGCCAGGGCGCCGCCAACGGTTCCCGGTATGCCCGCCATGAACTCAACTCCACAAAGTCCATGGCGATTAGAAAAACGGGCCAAACGAGCACAGGGTACGCCAGCCTGGACAAAGACTTCACGCTCGCCATAACGCTCAATCTTGGAAAGTCCCCGATGAGTAGCGATTACAGCACCGTCAAAACCTCCGTCGCGGACCAGCAGGTTACTGCCCAGGCCCACCCATAATATTGGCGTATCAGTTTCTAAACTCTGAAGAAACCTTGCCAGATCTTCCCGGCCTGCAGGTATAAAAAAGTAGCGTGCTGGCCCACCAACCCGCCAGCTGGTGTGCCGGGACATGGGCTCATTAGCATGCACAACGCCGCGAACCGTTTCGAATCCAGGCACGCTTTGACGAGTCATGGTGCTAATCACCCGTGGGTGCCTTCTTTGAGTTGAGCTGACCCGAGCAGTTCGCGCGCAGCGCGACCTATATCGCCTGCACCCAGGGTCAACACAATGTCGTCGTTACGCAACAACGGCAGCAAAGAATCTGGCAAACCCTCGAGGCGATCAACAAACACTGGGTCGATTCCACCGCGGGCGCGCACCGACCGACACAGCGCGCGTCCATCAGCGCCGGCCAGTGGTTTTTCGCCCGCAGCGTAGACTTCGGTAATGACCAGACATTGCACGGTACACAGCAGTGCGCTGAAGTCATCGAGTAGATTCTGCGTCCGGGAAAAACGATGCGGTTGAAACACTACGACAATACGCTTATCTGGCCAGCAACCAAGGGCAGCCTCCAATGTTGCTTCGATCTCGCGGGGATGGTGCGCATAATCGTCCACTAGCAGTGCCGAACCTGCCTCTAGCGCGAGCTCGCCCAGGATTTCAAAGCGTCGGCCTATGCCGGAAAAAGTAGAAAGGCCTTCACATATTGCCTGTGAGTCGATACCTACCTTGTCAGCAACCGCAATGGCAGCCAGGGCGTTCTGCACGTTATGCACCCCGGGCAACGAGAGATCTATTGCAATACTCTTTCCCTCAGCAATACCCACATCAAAGTACATCCTCGTCCCTTCCTGTCGGATATTGATGGCACGATAGTCAGCGCCCTTGTCGATCCCATAACTCACCACCGGCCGTCTCACCCGGGGGCGAAGTGCCCGGGTGACCGAATCATCGGCACACAGTACCGCAAGCCCATAAAATGGCAGGTTGTGAGCAAATCGCAGAAAAGTCTCAATTAGCTGATCAAAATCACCGCTGTAAGCATCCAAATGATCGACATCAATATTGGTAATCACAGCGATGTGGGGCTGCAGGTGTAAAAAGGATGCATCGCTCTCGTCTGCTTCAGCGACCAGCCATTGGCCATTACCCAACCGTGCGTTTCCAGCTACACTCTTGACCAATCCACCGACCAGGAATGTCGGATCCAGACCAGCAGCCGCGAATATGGCAGCCACAAGGCTAGTGGTTGTCGTTTTGCCATGGGTGCCACCCACCGCTATACCATTTCGAAAACGCATGAGCTCGCCCAGCATCTGTGCCCGTGGCACGACGGGAATACCCAGCTCACCGGCGATGACGATCTCTGGGTTATCGGTGGCGATCGCGTTGGACGCGACCACCACATCGGTGCCCCGAACATGGCCCGCATCGTGACCCAGCCAGATCTGGGCACCCTTGTCGGCCAGCGCTTGGGTATTGGCCGATGCTACCTGGTCTGAGCCTGTGACGGTGTAGCCCTGATCCAGCAGTACCGACGCAATACCGCTCATACCGGCTCCACCAATTCCGACGAAATGAATTTTCCGCACAAACTCACGCACGGGTATTCTCCAGGCATTGCTCAACCACTTTTGCGGTTGCATCGGGCTGCGCAAGACGCCGGGCGTTGTTTGCCATCTGTAGCAGTTGCGACCGGTCCCGCACAAGTCGGTCAATCTGGGCAGCCATATGAGCTTCACTCATGCTTGCTGCCTCAACCACTACAGCGGCGCCACATCTGGCGAGCAACGCAGCATTGGCACGTTGGTGATCACCGGCCGCATATGGATAAGGCAGCAGGATGGCGGGCAGGCCAGCAACGCACAGTTCGCTAACCGTCATGGCACCTGCGCGGGCGATGACCAGATCGGCACTGCCGTAGGCTGCGCCCATATCTTCAATAAATTCGATCACATCGGCGTCAATCCCGTGTTCGCAATAAGCCTTGTACACTTCATCAGCCTGGCCGGCGCCACACTGGTGCACGATGTCAGGTAATGGCTCATGTGTCGTCTGACTTAGCGCACCCGGCAAAACCTCATTGAGTGCGTGCGCGCCCTGACTGCCTCCCAACACCAGCAGTCGTAAACGAGCGCCTTGCCCGAGGCCTCGCTCAGCCGGCGGTGCCAACGCACTGATCCTCGGCCGCACTGGGTTACCCGTCCAGAGTGCACCGCGACCCAAATGCGCGGTACCCTCAAAACCACTCAGTACCTGCCGTGCAAGCGGCGCCAACAGTCGATTGGTGAATCCACATACGGCGTTGGCTTCGTGAATAATCAGTGGCCGACGGGTCAGCCAGGCCGCAACACCACCTGGACCGGCAGCGAAACCGCCCATACCCAGTACCAGATCCGGTACACGCCGGCGGATCACTGCCAGCGCCTGAAACAAAGCTCGTATGAGCATCCCGGGCATAACCAATTTGCGACGCAGTGACGTGCCAATCAAGCCTTTGATATCAAGCCATTCAATTTCGATTCCCGTAGCCGGTACGACCCGAGCCTCAAGCCCGGAGCGGGTACCCAGCCATACCACTCGTACGCCTCGCTCGCGTAACGCACCGGCCACGGCCAAGGCCGGGTATACATGCCCACCGGTGCCACCAGCCATGATCAGCACGGTAGTCAACGCGCCCCCACGCGACTGGACGGCAGGCTACGGTCCACAGACAGCAGTAGTCCGATAGCCAGACAACTCATCAGCATACTGCTGCCGCCATAACTCATCAGCGGTAACGTGAGGCCTTTGGTCGGCACCAAACCCAGATTGACAGCAAAATGGAACATCATCTGAAGCGCCAGGAGCAACCCAATGCCTTGGGCCACACGAGCACCAAATAATTCGCCAGCACGGGCCGCGCGATTCGCCAGTCGAAAAGCTCGCCATAGAAACAGCGAATACAAGCTGAGGAGCATCGCAACACCTACAAGACCCAACTCTTCACCCACCACAGCAAGCAGAAAATCATTGCTCGCATGGGGCAGATAGAAAAGTTTTTGCACACTCGCTCCAAGACCTACGCCCAACCACTCGCCACTGCCAAGCGCGATCAGCGCCTGCACGAGTTGAAAACCGGAACCATAGGGATCAGCCCATGGGTCGAGAAAGCTCATCACCCGCTCAAGGCGGTAGGGAGCAATCATGATCAACACGGCCACTGTACAAACCGCCACCGCGATAGCGCCGCCGATGTAGCGCAAAGGGGTGCCTGCCAGAAACATCATGCCCAGGGCAACCATCATGATTACTGCCATGCAACCAAGGTCGGGTTCTAACAACAACAGCACACCCAGCACTCCGACAACGAGAGCAGGTTCGACAATACTGACTCGAAAGGATGTCACCGCCGAGGCATTACGGACAAAATGATCCGCCAGATACAGTACGCTCAGCACCTTCACCAGTTCCGAGGGCTGAAAACGCAGTGGCCCCAACGGGAACCAACGGGTACTGCCGTTGACCTCATGCCCCAGGCCCGGCAACAGCAGCAGTACCAGCAGCACCGTACCGAACGCCAGCAATATCCGGCTTGACTTGCGCCACCAATCGAGTGGTACGCTGGCCGCAGCAAACCCAAGGCACAACCCCAGGGCAATACTAAAAAGGTGTTTTAACAAGACGGCCAAGCCGCCAGAAATACCACCGCGAGTTCCAATCGCGGCAGAGAACACCATGATGGCGCTAAAGGCAAGCAGGACCAACACTGGCAGAACAAGCAAGGGATCGAAAGAACTGCTGGCGCGCGACCCTTGCCATGTGGTGACTGCGGGGATAGTCACGAAATCATCTCCCGAGTCAGACGGCAAAAGATCTCGCCGCGGTGTTCAAAATTATCAAACATGTCAAAACTGGCGCACCCTGGAGACAATAGAACGACATCACCGGGTTGAGCCCAGCGCGATGCAAGAGTTATCGCATGGGCGAGATCATCGGCCAGAGTGACCGGCACCCGATCACCAATCGCGCCAGCCAGCAATAGCCGGTCTTCGCCAATCAGTAGAACCTGACGGGCGTATAGCTGTACGGCTTCGGCCAGCGCAGTGAATTCGGCATCCTTGGACTGTCCACCAGCGATTAACACCACGGGACGCCCCATCCCAGCCAGTGCCGCAACGGTAGCACCCGGGTTGGTACTCTTAGAATCATTGACCCAGGCAATCCCGTTGCGTTCCAACACCTGCTCGCAGCGGTGCGGTAGATCCCTGAAATCAGACAACGCCTTCACGCCAGACTCATCCAACGGGTAACCGGCCAGTTCAACCACGGCGATGGCCGCAAGCGTATTTGCCAGGTTGTGACGGCCCGTTAGCGATAGTGTCTCAACCGGCACCAGTCGTTCGCTGCCGCGGACAATCCACTCACTCCCGCTATCTAAGACAATTCCGTAATCAGAGTTGCTCTGTGGCGGATTTAGACCAAAGGTCACTGTGGCAAAGTCGCCTCGGACCTGAGCCCCGGCTAGCGCCGGATCATCCCTTCCCAGAACGAGACTGCGCGCCCCTGGAACGATCCGTAACTTTGCATCAATATAGGACTCCATTGTCCCGTATCGATCCAGGTGATCAGGCGAGATATTGAGAATAGCAGCAACGGCACTCAAGAGTGAGCTTGTAGTCTCAAGTTGAAAGCTCGACAACTCCAACACATATAGATCGGGCTCGGGCCCTACCAACAGTTCCAGGGCGGGACAACCGATGTTGCCACCAACTTTGACATCAAGGCCGCGGGCCTTCAGCAACTCCCCTACCAGCGTGGTTACCGTGGTCTTGCCGTTGGAGCCGGTAATACTGATTACCGGTGCCGTGCACGCACGGGCAAAGAGTTCGATATCACCCACAATTTCCAACCCACGCTCGACTGCTGCTTGCAACACTGGTTGGGATAACGCAATACCAGGGCTAACAACAGCCAGATCCTCTTCTTCCAGTGAGGATAGATTGAACTCGCCACAAGACACCGACACATCAGGCCATTCACGACTGAGTGCCGCACGATACGGCGGCCGTTCTCGGCTATCCTGAACAGAAACTGCTACACCGAGTTGTGCCAGGTAACAGGCACTCGAATAGCCCGACGCACCCAGTCCAAATACTGTGGCCCTTCGCCAGGGAGGTGCATTTGCTTTGATCGCCAAGGCTATCTCCACGAATGGTTTACCTGATCTTCAGCGTTGCAAGCCCAATCAATACCAGGATCAGGCTGATAATCCAAAAGCGCACGGTGACCTGAGGCTCTTTCCAGCCTTTTTGTTCAAAGTGATGATGTAAGGGCGCCATGCGAAACATCCGTCGGCCCAGCAACCGGAAGGACGCTACCTGCAGCACGACCGATACTGTTTCCATGACAAAAAGGCCGCCCATAATCGCAAGCACAATCTCCTGGCGTACCACCACAGCGACCGTACCAAGCGCAGCACCCAGAGCCAGCGCACCAATGTCCCCCATGAATACCTGCGCTGGATAGGTGTTGAACCAGAGAAACCCTAAACCCGCGCCAACCAATGCGGCACAGAAAACCAGAATTTCACCGACTCCGGGTATAAACGGAATCCCAAGATAGTCCGAAAAAAGAGCGTGGCCGGTGAGATAAGCAAACACGCCCAGTCCACCAGCCACCAGGACGCTTGGCAGTATTGCCAAACCATCCAGGCCATCGGTCAGATTGACAGCATTGCTGCTTCCAGTGATTACAAACCAGGCCAGCACTACAAAACCAAAACCCAGATCCAGTGCCACGTCCTTAAATAACGGTACGATCAGTGTTGTCTCGGCGGGCGACTCAGCCGTCAGATAAAGCGCCAGCGCAGCGATAAAAGCCGCCAGGCTCTGCCAGAAAAACTTCTGGCGTGAACCGATACCTCGTGAATTCTTGCGCGCGAGCTTCTCGTAATCATCAACCCAGCCAATGACGCCAAAGGCGATGCAGGTCAGCAGGGTGATCCAGACAAAACGATTACCAAGATCGGCCCACAACAAAGTAGAAAGAGTCACCGCAGCAAGAATCAGTACGCCACCCATGGTCGGGGTGCCAGCTTTGTCCAAGTGGGTCTGTGGGCCATCGTCTCGGATCGGTTGGCCCGCGCCGATTCGCTCCAGGCGTCGGATCAATGCCGGGCCCGCAATAAAACTGAAGATGAGCGCGGTCAACACGCCGCAAATTGCCCGGAACGTCAGATAGCGGAATACATTGAAGAAACTGTAATCCAGCGCCAGCTGCTCAAAAAGGCTTTTCAGCACGCAATGGCTCCATCATGGGTCACACAGATAAGCGCATCCGCGACTACTTCCATCTGTGCGCTGCGTGAGCCTTTCACCAAGACCGTTAGACCCGGGCTGAGCAGCTGGCAAGCGCCGTCGATCAGCGCTTGGGATGAATCGAAATGGCAGGCGTTCTTGCCGAATGCCTCGGCTGTCAGGCCGGCCAACATACCGCAGGTCAGCAGATGGTCAATCCCGGCATCACGCGCCTGACGGCCGGCCGCAGCATGGAAATCCTCGGCCTGCGGCCCCAGTTCTGCCATATCTCCCAAGACCAGTGCAGTCCGGCCAGGCCGATTCGCCAACGCGCGGATGGCTGCTTTGAGCGATGCGGGATTAGCGTTGTAGGTATCATCAATCAGGCATGCGCCGCGAGCGCCCGCGCGCACTTGCAGTCTCCCCGGCTGAGCCTTGACCGATTCCAGGCCAGCGCGAATTTCTGATTGGCCAGCGCCGCAGGCCCAGGCAGTACTAGCCGCGGCTAGCGCGTTCAATGCATTATGTCTGCCCAGCAGGTTAAGCCGTGCCTCGAAAGATTCGTCCGGCAGATGTATTTCGATAAGCTGGGTGTCACCTTCTCCAGTCACTTCAGCTGAAATCCGGGCTCGGTTGTCGACACCAAAGGTAATAGTCTGAAAGGCTTGGCTTCGGGCAGCCCAGTAAGCCGCAAAACGATCATCGGCGTTGATAATGGCGGCGGCGCCATGGGCCATGCCGTGAAAGATCTCAGCCTTGGCTCGAGCCACACCCGCCAGATCACCGAGTCCTTCCAGGTGTGCGGATGCAGCATTGGTAATCAACGATACGGTTGGTCGTGCGATTCGCGACAGATAATCAATTTCCCCTGGGTGATTCATACCAATTTCAATAACTGCGAACCGGTGCTCAGACTGCAGGCCCAACAGAGTCAACGGTAGGCCGATGTGGTTATTGAAACTACCTGGGCTGGCATGCACTGGGCCCAATCGTCCCAGAATCGAGGAGATCATTTCTTTAACTGTGGTCTTGCCGTTACTCCCGGTCACACCGATCACAGGAATATCGAATCGATTGCGCCAAAATCCAGCGAGTTGCCCTAACGCTACGGTCGTATCCTTTACAACCAGGCCCGGCAGCCCTCGAAGCGCGGGGCGGTTAGAGATAATGGCTGCCGCACCAGCACCGTGCGCTTGCTCGACAAAGTCATGGCCCTTGAAATTATCACCATCGAGTGCGACAAAAAGAGCTCCCGGCTGAAGCGTTCGGCTGTCGGTCGATACCGAGCTAAAGTCAGCGTCCTCGCCTGTCAGTTGCCCGTCGATAACAGTGGCGATCTCTTTCAGGCTCAACATGGCATATCTCCCAGTATGTGCTCGGCAACACTTTGGTCCTTGAAGGGAATGGTCTGGCCGGCTGCGATCTGGCTAGTCTCGTGACCCTTGCCAGCTATCAATATCAGGTCTCCTGGCATCGCGTGCCCAATGGCATACGCGATCGCCAGATGCCGCTCGGGAATGGTCGCTTGGGCAGGCACGCTCATGCCTTGACCAATGTCACAAAGAATCTGCATCGGGTCTTCGTTCCGCGGGTTGTCATTGGTCAGCACCACTCGATCAGCCAGGCATGATGCACGCTCGCCCATTAATGCCCGTTTGCCGCGATCACGTTCACCGCCGCATCCGAAGACACACCACAACCGCCCGTCCGTATATGGGCGCAGTGCCGTCAGCGCCTGGGACAAGGCTTCGGGCGAATGCGCATAATCCACGACTACCGTCGGCCTGGAACCGCCTGAGCCGGGGCAGAATTCCAGACGGCCCGGTACCGGCACCAGGTCTGTCATCACCTGACTGATATCTTCGGGCGAATAACCCAGTGCCAGCAGTGTGGTTGCCACTGCCATCAGATTGGCCGCATTGAAACGCCCACGTAAAATCGATTCAAAACCGATCTCCCCGCTGGGGCTTTCGAGGTGCAGTGTGATCCCACCTCGATGAACATCTATAGCGCGGGGATATACATCGGCCTTGGCATCTTCTCCAAATGTCCAAAGTTGCGCCGAAAGCCCAGAAGCTGCAAAGCGTTCACCAAAGGGGTCTGCCACGTTGATAATCACACTTTCCAGTTCACAGCGCTGAAACAGCAATAGTTTGGTCTGGGCATAACGATCCATGTTCGCGTGATAATCAAGATGGTCGCGACTGAGGTTCGTAAAAAGTGCTGCATTGAACTCGACGCCTTCGACACGGCCCTGTTCCAGCGCATGAGACGACACCTCCAGGCAGACGCTTTCAGCCTCCTGGGTCGCCAGTTCGGCAAGTTGTGCCTGCAAAGTGATGGCGTCGGGCGTAGTCAGGTCGGTGCTTTGCAAAGCACCGGGAAAACCCCAACCGGGCGTGCCGATAAAACCGCTGCGCCGACCCAGCGCACTGAGTGCCTGTGCCAGCAGGGATGCACAGGTCGTTTTACCATTCGTACCTGTCACACCAATGACGCACAAAGCACTGGAAGGTAGGCCAAAAAAACGACTGGCAATCCGCCCCACCCATTTTCTTAGATCATCTACCGGATAACACCGTGCGGAATCTATCGGGACTGAATCCTGACGCTCATATAACGCGACGGCGGCTCCGGACTCCAGCGCCTGGTCAATAAACACACGGCCATCGTGGGCCTGCCCGGGTACAGCAAAGAACAGGCTGCCGGGACGAACCTCTCGACTGTCCAGGGTCAGTTCTGAAATGGGCAGGCTCTCTTGCTGTCGCTCGACCTCTACGATCCCCTTGACCAGTTGGCCAAGCAGTCGCGACCCATGCTGCACTGATTGCATCATGCGCCAGTCTCTTTGCCTACAGTATGGGAAACGATCGTGACTCCCGAATTCACTCCGGCATCAGGCCGGATTCCGTACATGCGCAAAGCATCAGCCATGATCCGGGCGAATGCCGGCGCAGCCACTTCGCCGCCGTAATGCTTGCCCTGTGGCTCATCAACCATGACTGCCAGCACAAAGCGCGGAGCAGATGCCGGTGCGAAGCCAACAAAAAGAGACTGGTAACGATCTTCTTCGTAACCGCCTGTGGGGCTAGGTTTGTGTACCGTACCGGTCTTGCCTGCCACGCGATACGCGGGAACAGCGGCCCGCCGAGCGGTACCCTGCGGGCTGACTACCTTTTCCAACAGGAAATTGATCTGCCGGGTAATGTGGGCAGATAACACCCGCTGTCCTGCTACCGGACGGTGTTGTCGCTGGAGTGTGACCGGGCGCAGGATGCCGCCAGAAGCCAGTACACTGTAGGCGCGTGCCAGTTGCACAGGCGTAGAAGATAAACCATAACCATAAGACAAGGTCGCGTGCTCACTGGGGCGCCAGCGCTTACGTTTGAGTAAACTGCCGCTTTGCTCTCCCGGGAGCTCGACTCCGGTCGGCTGACCGAAGCCGACCTTCGTCAAAATGCCATATAGCTCCTCGGGTGCGAGTTCCATGGCAATTTTCGCGGTACCAATATTGCTCGACTTGATCAGCACCCCCGAAAGCGTCAGTTCACCATAGTCGTGCACATCCCTGATTGGCCAACCGCCCACATAATGGATGCCGGGGCTGGTAGAGACCGGTGTATCCAGGGAGAAACGTCCACTCGCCAGCGCCATCGATAAGGTAAACGGCTTGACCGTCGAGCCGGGCTCGAAAACATCTGTCACTGATCGATTGCGAAATCTTTCCCCCGAAATATCGCTACGCTTATTGGGGTTAAAGTCAGGAACATTGGCCATTGCCAATACTTCCCCGGTCTGCACGTCAAGCATTACCGCTGAAGCGCCAGCAGCATGGTACTCGTGTGCCGCCTGGGCCAAATGCCGCTGGGCGGAAACCTGGATACGCAGGTCTAAACTCAACTGCAGGTCACGACCGTGGTACACCGGGCGGATGCTCTCGATATCCTCTACGACACGACCCTTACGGTCGCGCAATACCCGCTTGCGACCCTCGATACCGGCAAGGTGATTATCAAAGGCCCGCTCGATACCTTCTTGCCCCCGATCGTCGACGTCGGTGAACCCCAGGACATGGCTGGTAATTGGCCCAGCCGGGTAATAACGGCCATATTCGCGGAGAGACGATACACCCGCAATGCCCAAGCTTTCAATGCGGGCCGCCTCGGCCGGGGGCAAGTGGCGGCGCAAATACACAAACTCACGATCCTGATAACGATCCAGTAGGTTGTCTATCTGATTAACACTCATACCAAGCGCGTCAGCGAGGCGCGACCGGCCAGCGACGGACTGAACCAGCGTCGGTGGATGTGCCCAAATCGCATCGAGTGGTGTGCTTACCGCCAGGACATCGCCATTGCGATCAACAATTCGCCCCCTGGCCGGCTTGACGGCAATGCTACGTAATTGCCGTGCTGCGCCTTCAGCCTGGAGCCGCGGACTGTCGAGAATCTGGACCTGGAAGGTTCGGCCCAGCAGCACTGCCATACCCAGACTCAAGACACCGACAACAAACCACTGGCGTCCACGGGAGAAAATAGCAACGCCAGTTGGGAGACGGGACGCAATCACCGTGCTGCCTCCAACTGCACCACAACGATGTCGGTTGGCTCCGGAGTGACCATACCCAACTCCTGTCTTGCGGCCTGCTCCACCAGGTTATGCCGCGACCAGGTGGCCTGTTCCAGTTGCAGGCGACTCCATTCATCGTTCAGCCGGTCACGCAACTTTTCGGCTACGCGAACCTCTCGAAACTCAAGCCGGTTCTGATGGCGAACCATGACCACCGCCAGTGCTGAAACGAAGGTAAACAGGCTGAGAAAGGCTATCCACTTCATTGCAGCGCAGTCCCTTGGGATTTTTCGGCGCAACGCAGGATCGCACTACGCGCTCTAGGATTAACCTCGATCTCGTGTGCTGATGGGCGCGTGGGCTTACACAACCGGGACAGTGTGGGGTGCAACCTATCGTGAGTCACTGGTAGATCTGGCGGAAAAGGGTCGCCCTGCGCGGCCTCACGCAGGAAATGCTTGACTCGACGATCCTCCAATGAATGAAAACTGATGACTACCAGTCGGCCGGTCGGCTCGAGCATATCAAGGGCCTGGGGCAATACCGCATCCAACTGTTCAAGTTCCTGATTGATATGCATCCGTACCGCCTGGAAGGTGCGCGTAGCCGGATGTTTGCCTGGCTCGCGGGTCGGCACACAGTCGCTCACCAACTGTGCCAGTTCAGCGGTAGTGGTGAGTGGGCGGTTTTCCCGGGCGGTGATAAGCCCGCGGGCGATACGCCGGGCATAGCGCTCCTCTCCCAAGGTGCGCAGAATTCTCGCGAAGTCGTTTTCCCCAACATCGGACAACCACTGCCGGGCAGAGATGCCAACTGATGGATCCATCCGCATATCCAACGGACCATTTCGCATAAAACTGAAGCCACGCTCTGCATCATCCAGCTGCGGTGAAGACACGCCCAGATCCAGAACGATTCCGGTCACCCGGCACGCAACCCCGGCATTGCTTAATGCGAAGGACAGTTCAGAAAAAGGCGCCTGGATTACGGTCAGGCGAGATTCACTCGTGGCCCACTCCCTGGCGATGGCGCAGGCAGTCGGGTCACGATCAATGGCGACTACACGGCCCTGGCGGTCCAGACGGTCGAGAATAGCGCGGGTGTGGCCACCGCGACCGAAGGTCGCGTCTACGAAGATGCCATCGGACTTAGGGTTCAGTGCCGCCACGACCTCCGCTGTCATGACCGGGGCGTGGGCTGCAGCCAACACGTTTCGGATTTCCTTATAACGAGAGAGATTCGAGTTCTACAGACAGGCGTTCGTCACCGGTCTGTGCCACAAGCCATTCATCGCATCTCGCCTTCCATCGGGATTCATCCCAAATCTCAAACTTGTTGCCCTGACCGATCAGAACGATGTGCTTCTCCAGCGCGGCAAACTCACGCAACGGCGTCGGTATCCGTATGCGACTAACACTGTCCAGTTCACAATCAGTGGCATAGCCGATGAGAAAACGCTTAAGTGCCTGGGCAGCAGGATCGAAGCTTGGCAAATCGACTACTTTCTGCTCGACGCGCTCCCACTCGTCCTGAGGGTAAACCCACAGACACCTTTCCCGGGTATTGTTGACAGTGAGTACCAGTCGCCCACCACATCGCTGCACCAACGGTTCGCGATGCACCGTAGGCACGGCGAAACGGCCCTTGGTATCAAGATTGAGCGTATTAGCGCCTCTAAACATGCCGTTCCGCGTCTCCTTCAGCCAACTTGCCTGCCGTCACCGGTTCTACGCCAAGGCCCAACTCAAAATTCGACACCCTCACTACCCCATCTTCTGAAAAAAAATCCCGGCCCCGCAAGGGGCCGGGCAATTACCAAAGGAGGATGAGGATTGAGGTGGATTAGCCGCCACCCACGGCATCAGAAAAGTTCTCATCGTTATTGCGATGATCATTTGGGAAAATGCTGTTGGTCGACTTCTTTTATTCACATTTTCTAACCTTAAATTACATCTTTTCCCACAAATTACCACTAAACAACACTATAGGGACGAAACAGAGAGGCTGTCAACCCTCAATTGTCTGAAAAGACTGAGTTTTCTGGAATTTTTTTGCGGCCAGGGATGGTTCAAAACAGCCGAGACTAGCAATCAACGGCTGCCTGGAATTGGCGCGGCAAATCTACAAACTTAATGGAATATATGTATAACTGTAATAAGCATATAATTTAATTGAAAAATAGGAGTCAGCCTATAAGCCGGGTTCTGTCGAGGACAACCATTCATCTGGGACGTGCGTCACCGTACGCCTCTTGCGACCTACCCGGATCCGACGCGGGCCGCGCCAAAGGATCCCTATTTGGTCTTGCTCCAGGTGGGGTTTACCCTGCCGTTCACGTTACCGCAAACGCGGTGCGCTCTTACCGCACCTTTTCACCCTTACCGGCGAAAGGCCCAAAGGCCAGCCCGCAGGCGGTATGTTTTCTGTGGCACTTTCCGTCGGCTCGCGCCGCCCAGATGTTATCTGGCACCTTGCCCTGTGGAGCCCGGACTTTCCTCCGCCCCGTACCGCCTGCTGCCCCAAAGGGGCTAGCGGCAGACACCGGGACCGCGGTTGTCCGGCCGACTCCCGGGCGCAACTTAATCGCAGTGTGCGGCTAATGCAAGTGCTGATCACTCACTGTCTGTAATAGTGCGGGTACGCTGCAGCATCCTCGCGTAGTAATCGTTCTTGCGTCCCCCGGTCAGGCGGGCCACAACCTCACTGGCGACACGCGGCGCGAGGACCCCCGCAAGCAGATCGAGCAGTCTTTCCTCATCAATTTGTGTCCTGACAGCCGCTTGGTCTGCCCCGCCGACTACCAGGACCATCTCGCCCCGGCACTGGTCGGAATCATTGAGCAAAATTGTCGAAATCTCGGCAGCTGACCCGCGTAGAACCGTCTCGAAACGTTTGGTCAATTCCCGGCACAGTGCAAGCGGTCGCTCAGGCCCGAAGATCGATACCATGTCGTCGATTGTGCCGCAGATACGTCGGGGAGATTCAAAAAAAACCTGGGTCCGGGTTTCACCCGACAGCGCCTGAAGACGGTTGCGACGCGCAGCAGCTCGTGCGGGAAGGAATCCTTCAAAAACAAAGCGGTCTGTCCCCAAACCCGACACCGACAGAGCAGCAGTCACTGCGCTCGGTCCAGGGATTACGTTCACCGGCAAATTGAGCCGTCGAGTTTCGCGAACAAGACGATAGCCCGGATCGCTGATCAGGGGTGTCCCTGCATCACTAACCAGTGCAACCTCCTCGCCACTTTGCAGTAACCGCAACACCCTCAATACCTGGCGAGCCTCGTTATGTTCGTGCAGCGCGATCATTCGCGGTTGGTGAATGCCCAAGTGGTTCAGCAGAATTCGGGTATGGCGCGTATCCTCAGCTGCGATCACCTGAACACAAGAAAGGATCTTTGTGGCTCGGATGGAAATATCCCCGAGGTTGCCGATCGGTGTCGCCACCACGTACAAGGTGCCCCCTTGCGGCGCCTGCGTTTCACTTTTGATCACTTAATTTGCTCGCTTGGATATCGTCCGGCGGCTATCACCGTACAGGAAATAGAGGTGCTCCGCTATACTGAGCCCATGCGTGTGCATCCTGCCGTTCGGCCCGCACTCATCGTGCTTTTGGCGCTTTTTGTGATGCTGATCACCGGTTGCGTCAGGATAAATAATCCAGCTGGAGTCAGTGCCGCACCCGATATCAGCAACAAAACCGCGCCAAGCGCGCCAGTCCAATCCCCGGCCCCAAGCAAACTCGTGCCTGCGGAACGCAGTTTGGCCCAAAAAGAACCTGACACCTCCGGCTGGACCTTTCTAAAGCGCGCCCTTAACGCCGCCGGACCAAAAGCGGACGCCAACTTTCTCGGTGCGGCCCAAAGATTCCTAGAATCCGGTTTTACCTCTCCAGCCAGCAGCGCCTTGGACAATGTGGCGAGTGATGATCCAGGCAGTTGGCCAGATAACCAACGCCAATTGCTGCGCGGGGCTCTGGCACTGGCCAATCAGAAACCCGAAGGTGCATTACGGCTGGTCGAGCGCCTGAGCCCTGACGCGATGGATTCACGCCAGCATCTGCTGATGATGGAACTCCAGTTGCGCGCGTTCTTTGCGACTGGTGAAATCCGCCAGGCCCTGATCCTCATGAGGACAGGGTCAGCCGAACGACCTGTACCGAAAGGGATCAATCCTTTGTACCGGCTGGCCTTCTCGCAGTTGGCCCGTTTAAGCGACAAAACCCTGGCAGAGCTGGACGCAGACCCCGCGCTGATTGCACAGGATCGAGCCTGGATCACCCTGGCAAGTCTTTACGCCCGCGATGGATGGAATCTTTTTGGCCTGCGCAATGCTTTTTCAAAATGGGCAACTCAACACCAGCAACATCCAGCTACGAACAGCGTACTGACTACGCTTGCACCCCCTGACTGCACGAACACTGACGGCGCCCAGGTCGCCCTGCTGCTACCGTTGAGTTCCTCTTACCGAGAAGCCGCCAGTGCGTTTCGAGATGGCTTTTTCAGCCTACACGAAGCTGATAGCGATCCGACCAAACCGGCCATAAAGGTTTATGACTTTGGTGACCAGATCGAATTGGTGCCGGACTATTACCAGCAAGCACTCAAAGACGGCGCAAGTCAGGTGGTCGGCCCCCTGGGACGTCGCGCCGTCACGGCGCTGGCCCAATGGCAACGTTTCCCGGTTCCAACCCTGCTGTTGGGATCAACTGGGTCGGGCTTGCGTCCGGGTGGCTTTTCCCTGGACTTGTCACTACAAAATGAAGCGCGCGCTTTGGTAAACCACGCCCGGGGGCGCGGGCTACGCCGCGCCTTGATCCTGCACGGTTCTGATCAGCGAAGCGCAGCATCCGCTAGTGCGGCGGCAACTGCGTGGGCGCACCAGGGTGGAATCATTGCGGGAAAGGCAAAGATTCCCAAGGGGGTTGATGATTACTCCACTACTCTCGCTAAGCTTCTGGGCCTTACTGACAGCGCACGACGTGGCGAGATGTTGCAGGCACTGCTGGGCAACAGCACCCACCTTTACACCGTACCTCGCCGACGACAGGACTTTGACGTTATTTTTCTTCTCAGCGATCAGTCGATCGCGCGGATGTTAAAACCACAAATAGATTTCCACCGTGCCAGTTCGGTGCCGGTGTACTCGATGAATACCATATTTAGTGGCAAACCCAACCGAATGAATGACCTCGATCTTGAGGGTATTGTGTTTTCTGATATGCCCTGGCTCGTGCGTACCAGCGGACGTTTTGATCGAACTACCCTGCCGTTTGCGCCAAATACGCCTTACCGGTATTCCGTCACCGACCGACTGTTCGCTCTGGGTATGGACGCATACGTACTGAACCGCCTTGCCACATGCATGCACGCCGACCCCCAGCAGATTTATGCCGGAGCCAGTGGCCTGCTATCGGTAGGCTGGGATGGACGGGTCCACAGAATCTCAGACTGGGTCAGGTTCACCAATGGACTACCCAAGGCGTGGGAACCACCCCTTAGCTCAGGAAAGGATTGACGTGCTCTGTCAGAACCACACTGGCAGATGATCAGGCTGTGAGTCGCCACTGGTCAGAAGATCTAGCCCTGGAGCAACTGCTTGCCAGCGGACTGAAACTGGTTTGCCGTAACTACTGGACCCGTCGGGGTGAAATTGACCTGGTCATGCGAGACGGCAATGAACTGGTATTCGTCGAAGTGCGCCAAAGAACAAATACCGCTTATGGTCGACCTGAGGAAACCGTGAACCGAAATAAACGCGCCAGATTGCGCCTGGCTGCGAGCCACTTTCTGCAGCAGTATGCTGAATTTCGCTCACAGCCGTGTCGATTCGATATCTTTGCTGTGACTGGCAATGATGTTGACAATACCTGCCAATGGATTACCGATGCGTTCTGACAGGCCATCTCAAAGTGCCAGCCATAAAGTAGCGAACACCGCCAGGGTCATTGCCAGTAGGCCGGTTGCGCCAGGAGACCACTCACGCTACCGTCTACCCCTGGAACAACCGTTACCCATAGATCGGAAAAGGTAAGAGATGCAATCCATGGAGCAGGATATTCGCGACCAGTTCGGTGCCAGTGCACAGATCGCACTCGCCAGCGCTGACCGGCTGGCGGGCCCTATTGCCCGGGCTGGGCGAGCCATTATTGAAACACTAGACGGTGGCGGCAAGGTGCTGCTTTGCGGTAACGGTGGCTCCGCCAGTGATGCATTACATTTCAGCGGCGAACTACTGGCGCGTTATGAAAAAGAGCGTCAGGCCTTGCCGGCTATTGCACTGGTTGCCGATACCGCCGCCTTGACCGCAACCGGCAACGATTACGATTTCACCCAGGTTTTTTCACGACAGCTCGAAGCCCTGGGTCGATCAGGTGACCACCTGATCGCTATCACGACATCGGGTAACTCGCCGAATATCCTCGAGGCGGTACGTGCGGCCCAGAACATCGCAGATCTTACTATCACGGCATTCACGGGGCGTGAGGGTGGTCAGCTAGGCAATCTGCTGCGTGATGCCGATATCGAGCTACGCGTACCGTCCGACAACACTGCGCGAATCCAGGAAGCTCACGCTATAATCATCCACTGTCTGTGTCGACTGATTGATAAACACTTCTGCGGATAATCTTCATGATCCAGTTTCGTTACGCCATTCCGAAAAGACCCTTCAGGCATACCTTGTTAGCACTGCTGGTCGCTGTTACGGTCAGCGGTTGCGGTATTGTCGTGGCCACCACCGCTGTAGTGATCGCCGTCGACGTTGCCCGCGACCGCCGCGGTGCGAGCGTCTACTGGGACGACAACAAAATCGAGTTCGATATTCGCGGCTCAATAAGTGACCAAAAAGAGATCCAGAATGAGAATGTCAGCGTCACCGTATTTAATGGAATTGTTCTGCTGACCGGTGAAGTGCCCGACCAAAGAGATATCGACAAGATTCTCGATTTGGCCAAGGCGCATAAAGGTTCACAGCAAGTTGTCAATCGCCTGGAGCTTGCGGGCAAAACGAATCTAACCAGTCGTGCCAACGATGGTTGGATCACCACCCGAGTCAAAACAGCGATGGCAACCTCGGGAGCGCTGGACCCTACCCGGGTCAAGGTGGTAACCGAACGGGCGAATGTTTATCTGATGGGGCTGGTGACTCGCGCCGAGGCTGAAGCCGCTGTCAAAGTGACCCGATCTGTGCCAGGCGTCGTACGGGTGATCAAAGTATTTGAGTACATCTGAATATCAGCCGGTGTCATTCTGGGGTGAACAGCGCCCGTAAAATCATCCTCGACCCAAAAACGCTGAAGCGGCGGGTCGACTCCGCCCAGCGGCCACTGGTTTTTACCAACGGCTGTTTCGATATTCTTCATCGTGGTCACATTACCTACCTTGAGGAAGCGGCTGGGCTGGGAGTCACACTGCTAGTGGCCCTGAATACCGATGACTCGGTACGCCAACTGGATAAGGGGCCTGGACGGCCGATCAACTCACTGGAAGACCGCATGGCACTCGTCGCTGCGCTTGAGTGTGTCAGCCTCGTTACAGCGTTTGATGAGGCGACCCCGCTGGAGCTTATCCGCCAAATCAAACCGGACCACCTGATCAAAGGTGGTGACTGGAGTCAGGAGGAAATTGTCGGGGCCGATATCGTGCAGGCAGCCGGCGGCGCCGTCCACAGTTTGCCTTTTCGCTACCAACGTTCAACTACTGAATTGATTCACCGACTGCGCGATCCAAAACATAGCTGAGGCAGTGGCCTGATCACAGCGAGCCTAGCGGTGCAATCTAGGCCCGCTGTAATAGAGGCTCCAACTCAGACAGTGCCGTCTCGTACACCGTACGCTTGAATGCCACTACCTGTTTGACTGGCAACCAGTAATCTACCCACTGCCAATAATCGAACTCGGGTACAGCGCTATGGTCCAGGCAGATTTTGTCGTCTGCCGCAAGCATGCGCATCAGGAACCACATTTGCTTCTGTCCACGAAAGGTGGTTCTGCGTGACCGTAACTTGCCCGGCACATCGTAACGCAGCCATTGGCGAGTTCGGCCGACCAGTTGCACATTCTGTGGGCGCAGTCCAACCTCTTCGAAAAGCTCTCTGTAGGCCGCCTGCTCAATTGTCTCTCCTTGCTCGACGCCGCCTTGAGGAAACTGCCAACCATCATGGCGCGTACGCCGCGCCCACAACACCTGCCCGAGGTTGTTGAACAACACAATGCCGACATTGGGCCTATAGCCGTCGGCATCAGAAACATTATGTGTGTCATCTGGCATGAAATTGTGATCCGGATCCGTTACGTAGTTAGCGACACCGATTCTTTCATGTTTTTCGTCATTCAGGCAATGCCGAATAAATAAAGGATGACACCCAGCAATGCAAATTGACTCGTTTCAGGTCAATTAACGTTCTTTTTTCAGCGAATCTTCGTAACGGCCGTTAAAGAGGGTCTCCAGTTGATCAATAGTCGCATCTGCCTCTGAGCCTTGAAGCACATGCTGGGTCATCAGGGACGAAGCTTCGTTAAAAAGTTTAGCCCGATCAAGCATGGGATAAGTTTCAGATAGGCGACGTATTGCCCCAATTACGCTTTCGCTTTGCGGGCGGGGAATATCAGCAACTTCAAGCTCTGCCGAAGCCGAGTCCGGTTGGCACGATAGCAGGTATTGGGCAAAATTCAGTAGGCTTTGCCGGTGCTCCGCTGTCAAACTGTCAAATAGAGCCTGCCAATTCTTGCGGTCGGGATCAGCCATCACGTACCGGACTCAGGCTGATCGCCTGGCCGTCAATTTGATTCACTGGACCGATTGCTGGGCAACGCAATGCGCCTCGGTAAAATCCAAAAACTCATCCATCGCCCGCAATCGGAACTTCTGCCTCTGATAAACAATTGAAAACGGTCGAGTCAGGGGTGGATCAAGGCTAGCCTTGGCCAACATGTCAAGCTGTAGTTCTTTGTTTAGTGTGGCAACAGACAGAATTGAGATACCCAGGCCAGCAACAACAGCACTCTTGATTGATTCAGGGCTGCCAAACTCCATGGTCAGGTTAAGGTCAGAAAATTCATGGCCCCTGCCACGCATATAATCCGCAATAACATTACGGGTACCCGATCCTTCTTCGCGGCTGATACAGGGGTACTCCAGGATTGCTTCGATAGCCACTGATGATGACTTTGCCAGCGGGTGTCCAGGCGGCATGACGATGACCAATTCATCATCCCAACATGTCTTGGATACCAGGTTCTGGTTACTCACTGGCCCCTCGACAATGCCAATGTCAATCTCGTTGCTTTCGACCATGTGGATAACACCTTCCGTGTTAGCCACATGCAGGCGTACTAACACGTCGGGAAACTTTGCCTGATATTCGCCGAGAATGCTGGGAATAACATAGTCACCGATGGTCGTGCTGGCCCCAAGCACCAGGGGGCCTAGCACATCGCCTGTCAATTTGCGA
>JAPKAJ010000007.1 GCA_028825345.1 Arenicellales bacterium
ACCCTCGGTATTTCGAGATGTTCAACGAGGTGGTTGAACGGTGGTTTGATGAGGCTCTCGGCTGTCCATTTGGGAAATTGCATGAGGAGTGGTCTGCTGGAGTTCCACTGGTAAACAGCGAGTGTCAGTTTCGACGGCCCAACCACCTTGGGGACAGCCTGGATTTTTCCCTGCAGGTCAGTAGGCTAGGGCGGGGCTCGTTCACACTGGATATTGAAGGAAGCCACAAGGGTGTAAGTTGTGTCACAGCGCGCCTCACCATGGTATGGGTTAGTCTCGGTGAGCGACTCCAATCGAGCCCTGTGCCAATAGATATTCACCAGCTGATGTCTGCTTATATGATTGCACCTGATGAGATGGAGCCCAGTAAATGACCGTGATGCCGCGCCATCGGGAAGGATGACTATGGACTTAAGTGCAACAGTGCCAGTAGCAGTTGAACTGCCACGGCAGTACAACGCGGCTACCCATTTTATAGATCGTCATCTTGACGAGGGTCGCGCGAATAAACTGGCTTTTTTGGATGATCAGGGCGAGTACACCTATTCCGATCTTGCGAAGCGGGTCAACCAGGCGGCTGGGGCGCTATTGGGGCTCGGCCTGCTGCCCGAGCAACGGGTGTTGTTATGTCTTTCCGATACGATTGATTTTCCGGTTGTGTTTTGGGGCGCTGTCAAAGCAGGACTGATCCCAGTCCCTGTCAATACCATGCTCAGCGCAAGCGACTATGTCTATATGCTCGATGACAGTCGCTCGTGCGCATTGATTGTGAGCGACCATCTTCTTGAACACTTTACCGCTAATCTGGCTAGCCGCGTGTTTCTGAATCATGTAGTGGTTTCCGGGGAAAGCCGTGACGGCAGTCAATCATTGGATGCACTCTTGGCTGCAAAGTCCAACACCTTCACCCCAATTGATACCACCTGCGATGACAATGCCTTTTGGCTTTATACCTCCGGCTCTACTGGCGTACCCAAGGCGGCGGTACATCGCCACTCTGATCTTGTGCAGACAGCAGAACTCTATGGTAAGGGTGTATTGGGTTTGACCGAATCGGATCGGGTTTTTTCTGCCGCTAAATTATTTTTTGCCTATGGCCTGGGTAACGCCATGTCTTTTCCGCTGCATGTTGGTGCGACCGCGGTGCTGATGTCTGCACGCCCGACACCAGACGCTGTGCTGGAACGTTTGCGCGAAAGTGAAGCCAGTATTTTTTTCGGAGTGCCGACCCTATACGGTGCAATTCTGGCAGCAGCGGGTAATGACCGAAGTCGAGTTTCAAACAGCCTGCGCTTGTGCGTTTCGGCAGGAGAAGCTTTGCCGGAGGAGATAGGCCACGAGTGGCAGAAGCGTTTTGGCGTGCCAGTGCTGGACGGACTGGGCAGCACCGAGATGCTACACATTTTTTTGAGCAACTCACCAAAGGACATTCGCTATGGCACTTCGGGCAGGCCAGTGCCTGGTTATGACCTGAGGATTGTCGATGAAGATGATGTCGATATCAGTGGCCCGGAAATAGGCGAGTTACTGGTTCGCGGCGCATCGAGCGCCTCGTGTTACTGGAATCAGCGGGCAAAAAGTTTGAGCACCTTCCAGGGGGAATGGACCCGTTCGGGTGACAAATATTTTCTCGACAGTGATGGCTACTACCATTACTGCGGTCGCTCGGATGACATGCTTAAGGTGGGCGGTATATGGGTTGCGCCTTTTGAGGTGGAGAGTGCTTTGTTAGCGGAAGAGCGGGTTCTCGAGGCCGCAGTAGTCGGCCATTCTGATGATCAGGGATTGATTAAGCCCAAGGCTATTGTTGTGCTGCAAGATGGAGTGGTGGGATCGACAGCCTTGGTCGAGGAGCTAAAGGCCTTCGTCAAACAGCGGCTCGCGCCGTATAAGTATCCACGCTGGATAGAGTTTGCCGATGAGCTACCGAAAACAGCGACCGGTAAGATTCAGCGCTTCAAATTGCGCAAGCGGCCTAACGACGACATCTGAGAGAATCATGAAGTACGGTACAAAGCGAGAGGAAGTTAATCCGTGAATAACGCCACTATCTGTGACGCAGTCGTTCGCTTTTCTCGCCTCGTAACCAGTACTATCAGTAACGCCTTAGACGAGCTGGGTTACGCCAGCATTATTACTGGGTTGCGATGGTTGCTACCCCTTTTCCATCGCAACCGCCTAACCAGCTCCCTCGTCTTTGAATGCGTATAGCGCATCAGCCTCTAAGCGCACAACCCATGTACGGTACCTACGGATAGATCGACTCGAAAGTAACTTCCAATATTGCGGTAAGATTTACGGTTGAAGTGACAATCGTGCAGGATGACGGGGAATGTTGAGCGCAGAACAAAATGACTTGATTACACGAACGGGGCCAGGGGCCCCTACCGGCCAGGTATTACGTCGCTACTGGCAGCCGGTAGCGTTGTCTGAGGAACTGGTGGGAGAGCGTCCCCTGACAGCGGTAACAGTCCTGGGTGAACGGCTTGTTCTGTTTCGGGATGAGCGAGGGTCTTTAGGGTTGATTGATCGACAATGTCCGCACCGCGGTGCCGACCTTTGTTTTGGTCGCCTGGAAGACGGCGGTCTTCGTTGCCCGTTTCATGGCTGGCTTTTCGACACGAATGGCCACTGTCTGGAACAGCCCGGTGAACCCCAAGGCAGTTTGTACTTCAAGAATATTCAGCAGAACGGTTATCCGTGTATTGAACGTAACGGAATGATTTTTGCCTTTATGGGGGGCGGGCAGGCGCCGGCCTTGCCGCAAATTGATTGCTTCGAGGCACCGGAGGAATACACCTTCGCTTTCAAAGGACACTTGGAGTGTAACTGGCTGCAGGCGCTGGAAGTAGGTATTGATCCGGCCCACGCCTCATTTTTGCACCGTTACTCCAAAGCAGGCGATCCTGGCCTCATCTACGGCCAACAGTTCAGGGATACAGCTGGAGAAGATTGCATTTCGATGACAACACTGTTGCGTGAGTTCCCTCGACCCCAGATAGAAGTCGACCGGACCAAATACGGCCTGCGCTTAAGAACCGTGCGTGATCTGGGCGATGATCGCAGGCATGTCCGGATAACCAACCAGTTGTTTCCTCAGGCCATCTGTATCCCGATGAGTAATGAGATGACTATTACTCAGTGGCATGTGCCGATCGACGACAAAAACTGTTACTGGTATGCGTTATTTACAAACTTCAAGGCGCCAGTCGATCAGGAAAAGATGCGCAGTCAGCGTCTGGAGCTTTACCAGTTGCCGGATTATCGGGCACGTCGGAACAAGACAAACGATTACGGATATGATCCGCAAGAGCAACGTACACGAACTTATACCGGAATGGGCGATGATATTAATGTCCACGACCAGTGGGCGGTCGAGTCGATGGGCGCCATTCAAGATCGTACTCGGGAGCATCTGGGCAGAACTGATATTGCGATCCGGGAATATCGAAAACTGCTACTTCAGGCGATCACTGATCAAAAGAAGGGTTGCCCGTTAGATCACGTGATATCGCCAACTGGCAGATTCGGGCCCGAGGCGGTAGATGCGATCTCCAGTGGTTCCGACTGGCAGGATCGCTGGCTCGGCCTTGATCGTGAGCGCCGTGCGGCAAGCCCCTGGAACGCCGTACTACCCGAATCGACAGACCAAGCAGAGCCTGGAGCAGACAGCTGATGACTGATTCGACCGGCCTACAGGATTTTATTGAACGATTTGGCCTATATTCAAAAGAGCAGCAGATCGCTGCCAGGGAAGTTGCTCAGAGATCGGAAAAAAATCTTGACACGCTTCGGCTGTCGTTTGCTGATCAACATGGCGTGCTTCGCGGCAAAAGTTTGGTCGCAGGTGCTACCGGCGCTGTTCTAAGCAACGGCTGCACGATTGCTTCTTCACTACTGATTAAGGACACCTCTCACCGGACTGTTTATCCAGTGTGGTCAGAGGGTGGCGGTCTCGGACTGGCTGAGATGAGTGGCGCACGGGATATCATTATGGTGCCCGATCCAACTACCTTTAAAGTCTTGCCGTGGCTTTGCCGAACTGGCTGGATGCTGTGTGATCTGTATTTTTCCGACGGCCGAGCGGTGCCATTTTCGACGCGGCAGATCTGCAAAGACGTTCTAGGCGGTTTGTCCTCCAGAGGCTACACCTATCGCAGCGGGCTGGAAATCGAATTTCATGTCCTGAAACTGGATGAGGCATCAATGAGTTCAGGAGATGCGACGCAGCCCGCAATGCCCCCAAAGACCTCGCTGCTGGCGACAGGATGCCAGCACCTGACCGAGACCCGCTTGGATGAACTGGAGCCTGTAATTGAGTTGTTGCGCCTGCAGGCGGTCCAGCTTGGATTGCCGTTACGATCCATGGAGTCCGAATTTGGACCCAGTCAAATCGAATTCACTTTTGATCCTCAAGATGGATTGGGAACTGCCGATAGCGCAATGCTGTTCCGCAGTATGGCCAAGCAGGTCTGCCATCGTCACGGTTATCACGCCACATTTATGTGCCGACCCGCTTTGCCCAACCTGCTCTCCAGTGGCTGGCATTTGCATCAATCACTCATCAATAATATTGACGGCAATAATGTCTTTACCCCCGAACAGCCAGGTGGATCATTGTCGCCAATAGGCATGCAATTTCTGGCTGGCATTCTGGCGCATGCCCGAGGGGGTTGCTTACTGACGACGCCGACCATCAACGGTTACAAGCGTTACCGGCCATTCACACTGGCCCCAGACCGGGCTTGCTGGAGCTGGGGCAATCGTGGTGCCATGCTTCGCGTGATCGGCGGGTATGGTGACCCAGGTACCCGCGTAGAAAACCGTATCGGTGATCCGGCTGCCAATCCTTACCTTTATCTGGCGTCGCAGATTGTCGCTGGGCTTGATGGAATTGATCAGGCCATGGATCCCGGGCCAGCGACCCAGACACCCTATGAAAGTGAGGCCGAAGCGTTGCCACGCAGTCTTATGGAGGCTATTACTGCATTTCGTTCGGATGCGCTTTATCGCAAGGCGCTGGGAGAACCCTTTGTCGACTACCTGGTGACGCTTAAAGAGGCGGAGGTCGCCCGCTTCCTCTCTGAAGTCACTGACTGGGAGCAAAAAGAATACTTCTCACTGTTCTGATTCGACCCTCGCACCAAATGAAAGGCCGAACAGTCAATAACGGCGAGCTTATCTACCGTTGGATCATATGGATTCAAAAATGCAGGCAATCATTGCCAACCCCCTTAGATGATCGGTCTCGTATTACGCATTTGTCTCATGAATGGTATGGGTGTGCGGATTTTGTCGACGCGATGCTGCCGCAGGCGTTGCCAGAAAACTATCGAAATCCGTAGCTTGCCCAGAGTGCGGCTCGCTCTTGAAGCCCAACAGGGCCTTTTGCAGTCGAGTGGGTGCTTCAGATGAGCGGGTCGACACCGTCTCGAACTGTTCAAATCGATGGTGATCTGCTGGAATGCCAGTGGCAGGCGCCTGGCGGATCTGCGCCAACCTTAGTGTTTTTGCATGAAGGGCTCGGTTGTGTGCGAATGTGGCGTGATTTCCCTTGCCACCTTGCCACGCAGACAGGGCTGGGAATGCTCAATTACAGTCGCAGCGGTTATGGCGAATCTAGTACTGCTGTATTGCCCCGACAGCCCGACTATATGCATCATGAGGCAATGGTGGTGCTGCCAAAGGTGCTGGAAGCATTTGATATTCGATCGGCAGTTCTGGTGGGACACAGTGACGGCGGCTCGATCGCTATCATTCATGCCGGCAGCGAAAACGCCGACCGGGTCAAGGGGTTGATCTTAATGGCGCCACACGTTTTTGTTGAGCCACTCAGTATTGAGAGTATTAGGCAGGCGGCCAAGTTGTATCGCACCACCGATTTGCCAGAAAAACTCTCTCGCTATCACAGCCCGTGTGTTGACAGCACATTTTGGGGTTGGAACGATATCTGGCTGCATGAGGATTTCCGAAACTGGAATATAGAATCTTACCTACCGAATATTAATGTTCCCATGCTCTTGCTACAGGGGGTTCAGGATCAGTACGGTACACTCGCCCAGCTCGAAGCCATCGAATCACAGGTATCTGGGTTCAGCGAATCCCATTTGATTCAGGACTGCGGGCATGCCCCGTATCGTGATCAGTGTGAAGCAGTACTGAAGTTCTGTAGTCGGTTCATCGACACACTGATTAGTGCTGGCTGAGTGAACTCAAACCTGCCTATCAGTAGATCAGCATAATTCAGTGCGCTGCCCCACGGAATCTGGACGACACAAAAATCGTAGCGCCTGGCGATATCCAAATGCAGATAAACACGCAAAATACCCTCCGGTTGTCATCGTGTAGCCACAGGTTTCGCGTCTCGACTGTATTTAATTAAAGGCTCTTTGATTACCGCAGCTGTTTTTCGATCAGGTCCAGAGTGCGCATTGCTGGTAAGCATTCAGCCACACTGCTGCTGGGTTCTCGCCCTTCCCGGATGGCCGAGAAAAACTCCCTATCCTCAAGCTCTATGCCGTTTTGAGATTCGGCTACGCCCGAAAGATCAACGGGGTTCTCATAACCATCAACGAGGTCATCATAGCGGGCGATATAGGTCCCGTTGTCACAGATATAGCGAAAGAAGGTTCCCAGCGGCCCATCATTATTAAATGAAAGTGACAGCGAGCAGGTTGCTCCGGACGGCACTTGCAGGCTGATACTCATATCCATTGCGATGCCCAGTTCCGGGTGTATCGGTCCTTGCAAGGCCTGAATTTTGCTCACGATCTCGCCAGTCTGATATTGAAACAGATCAACCGTATGGCAGGCGTGGTGCCAAAGGAGATGATCCGTCCAACTGCGTGGCTCACCCAGAGCGTTGAGGTTGCTGCGGCGGAAAAAGTAAGTCTGAACGACCAGGTGCTGAATGCTCAATTCACCTGAAGCAATCCGATGATGCACCCATTGATGACTTGGATTAAAGCGCCGAGTGTGACCAGCCATGGCAATTCGGCCAGTCTCGCGCTGAGTCTTTACAATACTCTCGGCATCCACCAGTTTTTCGGCCATTGGAATTTCAACCAGAACATGCTTTCCCGCTCGCAGGCACTGTATTGCCTGGGCCGCATGTAGCGGCGTCGGCGTTGCTAGAATGACCGCCTCGATATCTGATCTTGCCAGACTTTCGTTCAAATCAGTGGTCCAGTGTTCAATGTGCTGTTCCTTGGCAAGATCCTGTATTGAATCCGGGACTGCGTCGACAATGGAAACCACCTTTACTTTATTGATGGCCGTGATCGCTTGCAGATGCTTTCTGCCAAAGGCGCCTGCAGCACCGGCAACACAGATTTTCATGGTTGGCGCTGCGTGTTGTTTGTTATCACCGAGAATCGTTCTCCAGGATTAAATGGCCAACTGCAGTATTCGATGCGGGAACATGGTAGTGGCGGTGGATTTCGTGCACTTTCTTGTTTAAGGCGCCCCGCATGATCAGCCACATCACTAATTCGATGCCTTCAGAACCCGCTTCGCGCAGGTATTCTAGATGCGGGATCGCCCTGGCTTTGTCTGGTCTATTCACCAGATCATCGAGAAATCGGTTATCAAATTCTGAGTTAATTAATCCAGCGCGTTCTGCCTGCAGTTGGTGAGACATACCGCCGGTACCAAAAACCACAACTCGCAGGTCTTCATCAAAGGATTCCACTGCACGTTGAATTGCTTTGCCCAGGTTGTAGCAGCGGTTGCCCGTGGGCGGCGGATACTGCACTACGTTTACGCAAAGCGGAATCACCGGGCAGGGCCATCGGGCAGGTTGGCCAAACAAAAGAGAAAGCGGCACGGTTAGACCATGATCTACTTCCAGACGGTTAGCGATGGTGAGGTCGAATTCATCCAGAATCAGCGACTGGGCGATGTGCCAGGCGAGGTCCGGATGTCCGTAAACCGGGGGCACGGGACGCGCCCCCCAACCCTCATCGGCGATAGGAAATTCTTCGGCGCAGCCCAATGCAAAAGTGGGAATCAACTCCAACGAAAAGGCGGTTGCATGATCGTTGTAGACGACAATAGCCACATCTGGATTGAGATCCTTTATCCACTTTTGAGATTTTTCAAATCCTTTAAACAATGGCGCCCAGTAGTCATCAGTGGTTTTGCCCTGATCAATCGCCGCGCCTATCGCGGGGACATGTGAGGTCGCGACGCCACCAACGATTTTAGCGCTCACGCGTCCATTCCGACTTGCTGCGGTTACCATCAATGGGTCGACCACCGTTCACCATCATTTCCCGGTATTGCTCGCGACTGCTACCTGTCATGATAGCGGCTAGATCCTGAAAGGTCAGGCCGTCTGTCGCTGCGAGCTTAGAGGTGTAGTAGATGTTCCCGCCCAGACGCAGCATATCGTTCCACTGGCGCCCCAGCACAGCATCCCTTTGCTCTTGGGACATGGTGAATTGTTCAAGGTAGCTGATTTCATTGGCTTTGAATGCATCTCGGTTTTCCGCGTGGCGCAGTGACATGCAAAACATGTTTAGGTGATAGCCTAGGCGGGAATGTTTAGCATCAAACACATAGGTGCCAGGGATATCTTGATAATCATTGCTAAGCGTCATTCGTATAGTTCTCTTAAGTGGAAAACAACACGGCGCAAGGCGCCTTCGGGACCGACGATGGCCTGGGTTCCAGCAGCCCAAGGTGTTTGTGTCGGCCAGACGTCCATGCAATATCGAGTCGACCTGTGTTCCGGTGTTCGATCCAGGCTTCACATGCCAGAAGATATATTGGCGCTGAGTGTCAACGTTGTCGGCCGGGGGAATTAGTCTATAGTAACAACTCAATTGGAGAAAGGGTATGCGAGCCTCAGATCATGCAGGATAGCTGGCATCTGGGAAAGATAGATTACCTGAAAATTGGAATCACACGTGATGACAGATCGTAAAACTGTACTGGTTGTTAGTGCTCATGCTGCAGACTTTGTCTGGCGCGCTGGCGGCGCTATCGCATTGCATCAGCAACTGGGTTATGAAGTTACCATCGTTTGCCTGTCTTACGGCGAAAGAGGTGAGTCAGCCAAGCTATGGAAAGAACCTGGTGCAACCCTCGAAAAAGTCAAAGCATCCAGGTGCAATGAAGCTAAAGCTGCAGCGCAGGCGTTAGGCGCCCATGATATTCAGTTTTTCGACCTGGGGGATTACCCGCTGGAAATGGATCGGCAGGCCAAGTTCCAACTGGCTGATCTGATGCGTGCGGTTCAGCCCAGATTCCTGATGAGCCATTCTTTGTATGACCCTTACAACACCGATCATGCTTATGCCACCCAAGTGACCATGGAGTGCCGAATGATTGCACAGGCATGGGGCCATAATCCCGGTGAACAGGTATTGGGCGCTCCACAACTCTATCTTTTTGAGCCCCACCAAACTGAGCAGATGCAATGGAAACCGGACGTTTTTCTGGACATCACCTCAGTTTGGGATCGTAAGCGAGCCGCCATTGAGTGCATGGCGGGGCAGCAGCATTTGTGGGATTACTATACAAACCTGGCGCAGAACCGTGGCAATCATTTCCGTAGAAATTCAGGTGGTCAGGCTGGGGGGCGCTCGGCCCGTTATGCTGAGGGATTCCAGTCGGTTTACCCGCGTACAGTGGATGAGCTCTAATGCATATCGTTACCCAGCATATTGAACGAGCCGACCCGGCACTGGTGTCTGGGTTGGGCCAATGCGGCGTTGCAGCTGTCCACGAGGCCCAGGGTCGTAGCGGATTACTGGCTTGTGGTATGCGGCCAATCTTTGTCGGTGCTCAACTGGCAGGCTCGGCAGTGACAGTCTCAGTGCCGCCGGCAGATAACTGGATGATCCATGTTGCTATTGAGCAGCTACAACGCGGTGATATCCTTGTAGTGGCGCCAACTTCTCCTTGCGACGCTGGGTATTTTGGCGACTTACTTGCCACATCAGCACAGACTCAAGGCTGTGTTGGCCTGGTGATTGATGCCGGGGTGCGTGATGTCCGTGACCTGACACAAATGAATTTCCCGGTGTGGTCTACCGCTGTGTCGGCCCAAGGTACGGTTAAGGAGACGCTTGGATCGATCAATGTGCCCATTGTTTGCGCAGGTGCACGGGTTAACCCGGGTGATGTAATCGTTGCTGACGACGATGGAGTTTGCGTAGTCCCCCGAGAGACTGCACCCGTTGTTTTGGAAACAGCGCGCGAGCGCATCGCGAGCGAGGACGGCAAGAGAGCCCAATTGTCGGCAGGCACACTCGGTCTGGACATCTATAATATGCGCGACCGCCTGGAGGCTAAGGGGCTCAAATATGTCTGATGGGTTGTCCTGCATGTGGATGCGGGGCGGCACATCAAAAGGAGGCTTTTTTCTGGCCGATGAGTTGCCTGCGGACATAGCATCCCGCAATGCGATACTCCTGAGGGTGATGGGTTCTCCCGATGCGCGCCAGATCGACGGGATGGGTGGCGCTGATCCGCTGACGTCTAAGATAGCCATCATTAAGCCCTCCACCCGTCAAGGCGTAGACATTGATTATCTTTTTCTGCAGGTATTTGTTGATCAAGCCATCGTCGGTGATGCCCAGAACTGCGGCAACATGCTCGCGGCTGTGGCGCCTTTCGCAATAGAAAGGGGCTTGGTCCTCCCCCGCGATGATGAGACCTCGGTCTCAATTTTTATGGAGAACACCGCCCAGATAGCGGTTGCGCGAGTGCAGACTCCCTCTGGGACTGTCAGTTACACCGGTAGCGCGCGAATAGACGGCGTTCCGGGCACTGCGAGTCCAATTCCAATCGCTTTTCGAGATACTGCAGGTTCCAGTTGTGGGGCTCTACTGCCTACCGGCAATGTGATTGATATGGTTGATGGTGTCGAGGTGACTTGTATTGATAATGGTATGCCTACGATCGTTATGCGTGCAGTCGATATGGGTATTGGCGGTGACGAAACCCGGGAAGCGCTTGATGCCAACGATGAACTGAAAGCTCGCGTGGAATCAATCCGTTTGCAGCTTGGCCCGCGGATGAATCTTGGCGACGTGCGGGCCAAAAGCATTCCAAAAATGACACTGGTGAGTAGTCCACGAGCTGGAGGTACGATCGCAACGCGCACTTTTATCCCCCATCGCTGTCATGCCTCGATCGGGGTGCTGGGTGCCGTGAGTGTTGCTACAGCCTGCATGCTCCCCGACTCGTGTGCTACTGCATTGGCACAGGTCGGTGATGAAAATGCAGCCCAATTGCGAATCGAGCATCCCAGTGGCGAACTGACTGTCCTGGTTGATACCGACACGTCTGGCGCTGTTGTCAGCGCGGCCGTCGTGCGCACCGCGAGGAAATTGTTTGATGGTGCGGTTTTTGTTGACTGAAAACTCTTATTGGGGAACAAGAAATGGATCCTGATTATTTGCCTTTTCACTCCAGCCCATCGAAGCCAGTATTTAAGTTACCGGTGGGAGCGGTCGATGCGCATTGTCACGTATTTGGCCCTGCGGCTTTATTTCCCTATGCTCACTCGCGCAAGTACACGCCATGTGATGCGGGCAAAGAAAAGCTTTTTGCATTACGCGACCAGCTTGGTTTCACTCGCAACGTTATTGTTCAGGCAACTTGTCATGGGAGCGATAATACGGCTCTGCTGGATGCACTCGCCACAGCCGGCGAGCAGGCCCGTGGGGTGGCATCAGTTCATCACGACATTGGAATGGGCGAGTTACGGGCGATGGATCAGGCAGGTGTCCGAGGGGTACGGTTTAACTTTGTAAAACGGTTGGTGGATTCCACACCAAGGGCATCATTCCTCAAGATCGCCCAAAAGATTGCGACCCTGGGATGGCACAGTGTGGTGTACTTTGAGGCGCAGGATCTCGAAGAGTTGGCTCCTTTTATTACCCAGCTGCCAACGCCGGTGGTGGTTGATCATATGGGCCGCCCGGATGTTTCCAAGGGTTCGGATCATCGAGACTTTCAACGGTTCCTGACCTTGCTCGACGATAATGATCATATCTGGACCAAGGTGAGTTGCCCTGAGCGTTTAACTGTCTCGGGAGGGGATTACGCTGATGTAGTGCCTTACGCCAGGACTTTGGTGGAGCACTTCCCTGACCGCGTGCTATGGGGTACTGATTGGCCCCATCCCAACATGAAGTCACATATGCCCGATGATGGCCTGCTGGTAGACTTTATTCCCAGAATCGCGACCGATACCGCCGCTCAACAAGCACTGTTGGTTGATAATCCAATGGCACTTTACTGGGCCTGATCCAGGTCGAACCTGCTACAACGAAAGGATTCCAACACGAAAACGCAAGTCGCAATTATTGGTTCGGGCCCATCGGGCCTTTTGCTTTCTCAACTGCTGCATATGAGAGGCATTGATACAGTCATTATTGAAAAACGCAGTCGTGATTATGTGCTGAGTCGTATCCGTGCTGGTGTTCTCGAGCGGGGATTGGTGGACCTTATGCGTGAGGCCGGCGTATCTGAACGGATGGATCGCGAGGGTTTGATCCACGAGGGATTTGATATCGCTTTTAGCGATCGTTGCCATCATGTTGACCTTGTGGGGCTTACCGGCGGTGCAACGGTCATGGTCTACGGCCAGACTGAAGTCACTCGAGATCTGTTCGATGCGCGAGATGCAATGAATGGCATTATTATTGATGAAGCAGAAGAAGTGCTGCCCCAGCAGGTTGACAGTGATAGGCCGTACGTTAGTTTTCGTAAAGGCGGAAAGACGCATCGGGTTGATTGCCAGTTTATCGCGGGATGCGATGGCTATCACGGCGTCAGTCGTACTGTTATTCCATCAGCAGTTCGGCAGATATACGAGAAAACTTATCCAATAGGCTGGCTAGGGGTGTTATCTGACACGCCTCCAGTGTCTGAAGAACTCATCTATGTGCATCACCTGCGAGGGTTTGCTTTATGCTCACTGCGTTCGGCAACGCGAAGTCGATATTACATTCAATGTGACAGCAATGCACAGTTGGAAACCTGGCCAGATAACCGATTTTGGGAAGAATTGAAACGGCGCTTGCCTGAGACTGCTGCCGCTTCTTTGGTCACAGGTCCATCGATCGAAAAAAGTATAGCGCCGTTGCGCAGTATGGTCGTTGAGCCCATACGCTATGGGCGTCTTTTCTTGGCCGGAGACGCCGCGCATATCGTTCCGCCTACAGGCGCTAAGGGACTAAATCTGGCCGCTTCGGATATCGGCTTTCTCTCACAGGCATTGGTCAGATTTTTCACTGAAGCAGATGAAAGCGCTTTGACGGACTATTCAGCAAAGGCGTTACGACGGATCTGGAAAGTAGAGCGTTTTTCATGGTGGATGACCCGCTTGTTACACCAACTTCCTGCCGCTGATTTGTTCGACCAGCGAATCCAAAAAGCTGAACTGGAGTACCTATTCTCCTCGAGGGCGGCACTGGTGAGTTTGGCCGAAAACTACGTGGGCTTGGCGCTTGAATGAGTAGGCTTGAAAGCCGGGGATGCAATAACTCCGGCGACTCGCATGGTAATAGCGCAAGACGCTGGATCAGCTGGATAGGCTCTATCGAAGCTCGCCGCACCTCAGTTTACGGATGGCGAGTTTCACACGGATGCTGAATCAAAAAGCCATTTATGACCGGCCCTAGTTCAAGCCGTTGGCCTATCGTTGTCATGGCTATTGGCAGCGGAATCTTAGCGGCTGGGGCGGTTGGCAAGGCGCCTCCTGCGGTGAGTTTGCTACGTGAGGAGTATTCACTTGGGCTGGTTTATGCCGGTTGGATCCTGTCTGTTCTGAGCGCTTTGGGAATGGTGGCTGGCACTGGGTTTGGAACATTGGCAGACCGCTTGGGGCCACGTACGGTACTGCTTGGGGGATTATGGATTCAGGCCATTGCCGGAACGCTGGCTGTACTGAGCGAATCCGCGTCGACACTGCTGATCACACGATTACTGGAAGGTGCCGGGTTTCTCGCGGTAGCCGTTTCGGCACCGGGGATTATCTTTGCCGCCAGCTCGAGTGGTGTTCGAGTTTGGAGTCTGGGCTTGTGGAGCATCAACGTGCCGGTGGGAATCAGCCTGGCCATGATTTTCGCAGCACTGACCCTGGAAACTATAGGCTGGCGCGGGGTGTGGCTCTTCTATGTGGTTCTGATATCCGCTTTAGCTATTTTAGGGCACCAGATATTGCCCCGGGAACGAGGATTTGCTTCTCGCGAACCATCCACCACCAGCCCGATGCCGGTATTGCGGCGACTTGGCCCCTGGCTACTCGCTGGCAGTTTTATCGCTTATACGATGATGTGGATATCCATTATGGCCTGGCTTCCGACCTACCTGATCAATCATCGGGGCCTGGTTTCGGGAACTGCTTCGCTGCTGAGCGCAGCAGTGGTGGCAGCGAATGTTCCCGGCAATCTGCTGGGTACTTGGTTGTTACGTCGACGGTGGAGTGGGGGAACTATCGTCGCTCTTTCATCGATTGGCATGGGATTATCCACTTACATTGTGTTCAGTGGGCAGTTTGGCGATGTTCTGCGTTATGGGTTCTGCATGGTTTTTTCTTTTGTCGGAGGATTGTTACCCGCCGCGATTCTCGGAACCAGTCGTTTACATGCACCTGATTCACAGCGTATCGGCACTGTCAATGGAATGATCATTCAGGGATCGCATCTTGGCCAGTTTGTTGGCCCGCCCGTGGTCGCAATGATAGTGACGATCCATGGCCAGTGGCAGGATGTCCGCTGGTTCATGGTGGGATGTGCACTGGTTGCTCTGATACTGGCCGTGGCTTTGCATCGCATCGAAAGAAGACAGGCCTGGCCAGAGTGACGTATCGGGAACTATAGGGTTAAACATTGCTTACAGATGTGCCCTAGAATGACCGGGCACAAGTAATCTTCGATCTGAAAATAAGCAACGCTATGGAGCGGGGTTGGTCAGCGAGCAGATCAGTTGGAGGAATTTCTACAGGCATTGGGTCCACAAGTTTTTATGAGTGAAAAGCAAACACCACCGACGAAAGCGAAGCTCACTAACCGCCTTCTCACAGGAGAGACTTTTCTAGAAAGTATCCGGGATGGGCGTGAAATCTGGTATGACGGTGAGCGAGTCAAGGATGTTACCCGACATCCCGCTTTTCGAAATAGTGCGAGCAGTGTAGCCCGGCTTTATGATCGGTTACATGACCCCGAATTCGCCCAGGTACTCACTAGGCCGGACAAGTATGGCATTGTGACTCACAAGTTTTTCTGCCCAAGCTATAGCGCTGGCGAACTGTTGGAAGCGCGGGACGCTATAGCTGTGTGGCAGCGGATGAGTTTCGGATGGATGGGTCGAACCCCCGATTACAAAGCGGCCTTTATGGCGCAACTTGCTGAAGGCGCCGATTTCTATCACCCTAACGGCGGCAACGCGCTCAACTGGTATAAAAAAGTCGCCTCCCAGGCGTTGTTTCTCAATCACGTACTGGTGGACCCACCGGTGGATAGAGATCAGCCCCATCACCATGGAACTGACGTTTTTGTCAACGTCACCCATGACGACGACAAGGGTATGTATGTGAGTGGTGCCAAGATGGTTGCTACCGGGTCTGCATTGACCCATGCCACTTTCGTTGCTCCCAATAGCGGCTCAGCGGCACGAATGGAAACTGGCAAGGATGAAGCGTTCGCCCTGGTTTTCTTTGTCGATATGGATACCCCAGGGATGAAACTGGTAAGCCGGCCATCGTATGAAATGAAAGCAGCCAGTCCGTTTGATGCACCACTTGCCAGTCGATTCGACGAAAACGATGCCGTGCTGATATTTCATAATGCGTTTATTCCTTGGGAGAACGTTTTGGTTTATCGTGATGTGGATAAGGCCAAGGGATTTTATGCAAGTTCCGGGTTTTTTAATCGGTATAACCTTCAATCGGCAACGCGTCTTTCGGTTAAGCTTGAATTTGCCTGCGGGCTGTTGATGAAAGGGACGCAAGCCACGGGAACTGCTTCGTTTCGTGGTGTACAAACTGCAGTAGGAGAGCTGGTTGGCATGAGTCAGTTGGTTTGGGCGCTGACAACCGCAATGGCGCTCGACCCTGAGCCAGGGGTAGGGGATTCAGTGGTGCCTAGACTCCAGACGGCCGCCGCCGCGCGAATTTACATGACAGACGTGTGGCAAAAAGTCAGACAGATATTTGAAGAGATTCTTGCCGGCGCGCCGATAGTGACCGTCTCATCCCATCGAGACCTACAGACGCCGGATTTAGATCCTGTAATAGAGCGGTATTTTCGCGGCACTGGTTTGACGGCACATGACCGGATAAAACTCTTTAAATTGATCTGGGATGCACTTTATTCCGAATTTGCCGGGCGCCATGCACTCTATGAGAAAAATTATGCGGGCAACCACGATCAACAGCGACTAGATGCGTTGCGGTGGGCAGATTTGCGCGGCGACAGCCGCCGGTACGAAGAAATGGTTGAGCAATGCTTGAGCGACTATGATCTGAACGGCTGGCATGCCAAGGATCTTTACAGCGCTTAAGCGCTGTCAACCAGCCAGGTCATAGATGGCGCATGATCTGTTAGTTAATGCCATACAGCGGGGCAAAAGAGGCACTTTTGGTTGCGACAACTCAGCGTGGATGGCAATGCCGCCACATCAACACTCGATCAAATACCCAGATAGCGGCGTTTGATATCCTCACTGGCGAGCAACGCTTCCGACCGGCCGGACCAGACCGTTTCCCCTTTTTCGATAATAAAATGCCGGTCGGCGATTCGAGCCAGGTCGGCAACGTTCTTATCGATCACCAGAATCGAAAGACCATCTCCTTTGAGGCGAGAAAGGCAGGACCAGATTTCCTGGCGTACCAGAGGCGCCAGTCCCTCAGTTGCCTCGTCCAGAATGAGAAGACGTGGGTTAGTCATCAGCGCTCTGCCGATGGCGAGCATCTGTTGTTCACCGCCCGAAAGAAGATTGCCAAGCCCATGCCGGCGTGCGGCCAGAGCGGGAAACATCTGAAACACCCGCGTACTGTCCCAGGGATCGCTGTCGCTGGGTCCTGCGCGGGCAGCGACAATCAGGTTTTCGATGACCGAGAGATTCGGGAAAATCTGCCGACCTTCGGGAACCAGTCCGATCCCCGCCTGTGCAATATAATAACTGGGTCGGTTTGTAATCACTTGATCTTCCCAAGTGATCTGGCCGGTGCTGGTTGGAATAATCCCCATGATGCAGTTGATGGATGTCGTTTTCCCCATGCCATTGCGGCCCATCAGGGTGACAACCTCTCCAGCATTGACCTGTAGATTGACTCCGAACAGGGCCTGGCTTGCGCCGTAATGAGCCTGAAGGCTTTCGACGCTTAACATGCTGACGGTGATTTGGCCATCGGATCCTCAGCGTGCGGCTCGCTGGGTATCGAATCCAGTTCTTCACCCAGATAGGCCTGACGCACCCTTGGGTTAGAGCGAATCGCATCTGGGTCTGCGGTAGCGATGACCTGTCCTTCTACTAATACGGTAATCCGGTCGGCCAGTGAGAACACCGTGTTCATGTCATGTTCCACCAGGATAATTGTACGTGACCCCTTCAGTGCCTGGAGTGTTCTGACCATCCGACTGGAATCCTCCTGCCCCATACCAGCTGTCGGTTCGTCCAACAGTATTAGTACGGGATTGGTCGCCAGCACCATAGCCATTTCCAGCTGTCGATGCTCGCCGTGGGACAACGGACCAGCCATTTGCATGGCCTGGTCCTGCAGCCCAACCTGCTCTAACGATGCCATAGCCGGTTCTACCAGAGATGCGTCATCGCCACTGTTGGCCCAGAAGCGGTAGGAGTGACCTGCTTTGGCCTGCACCGCCAGCAGCACATTTTCGAGTACGGTCATGTCAAGGATAATGCTGGTGATTTGGAAAGACCGTGCGATCCCCAGATGAGGACGCCGGTGGGCCGGCATTCGAGTGATATCGTTTCCCTGAAAGAGGATTCGGCCCGAATCCGGCAGTAGTACCCCGGCCAACTGGGAGACCAACGTAGTTTTCCCTGCGCCGTTGGGACCGATGATCGCGTGAATCTCTCCTTTTACTATGTCCAGTGAAACCTGTTTGGTCGCGGCAACCCCGCCAAAGGATTTGTGCAGGTTAACGATGCTGAGCAGAGCTTTAGCTGTCATGGGATCGTTTGCTGCGTCCGCTCAGCCAACTGTCGATGCCGCCGTTGGCAAACAGCACCACCAGAATAAGAAATATTCCAAAAACTAACTGCCAGTAAAGCCAAAGCCCTGATAAGAACTCTTCCAATAACAAAAATACGCTGACGCCAAGCACCGGCCCGAATAGGCTGCCCGCGCCGCCGAGGACCACCATAAAGATTAGTTCGCCGGAACGAGTCCAGTCCATCATTTCAGGACTGATGAAATTAGTGAAATTGCCGAGTAGTGCGCCGGCAAATCCGCAAATCGTGCCAGAAATCACATAGCAGATCAGTTTGTATCTGAAAGTATCAAAACCCAAGGATTGCATCCGTAGCTCATTGCCCCGAGTACCCCGAATCACCATGCCAAAGCGCGAGTTAACGATACGTTTAACCAGATAAAGCACCACCAGTAGTGAAGCGAAACAGACATAGTAGAGAACTGTCGCATCCTCCAGGTTTATGAATCTGCTGAACTCACTTCTTACTTCAATCACCAGTCCGTCGTCACCGCCGTATTCCTCTATAGAAACGAAAGTAAAAAACACCATCTGAGCGAAGGCCATCGTGATCATGATGAAGTTCACGCCCCGGGTGCGCAGGCAGACCAGACCAGTAGCGAGCGCAAATACAGCTGATACAGCCATCGCCACTAGAATATGAAGATAGCCGTTGTAAATTTCGTAGTAGACCGGGATCCCGACGGCATAGGCGCCGATGCCCAGGTAGGCAGCGTGACCAAAGCTGATCATCCGGCCGTAACCGAGAATCAAATTGAGGCTAACAGCAGCGATCGCTAGAATGACACAACGCGTTGCCAGGTCGATAAGAAAGGCATTGCCGGTAAGATCTACTAACCGTGGCACCAGTGCCAGGATCACAAGCATCAGTGCGGTGACAAAGCCTCTCAGGGTTAGGGTAGGCAAACTCATGGCGCGCTTGGACTCAATGGCCGCGTGGCCCAAAAAGGCCCGTTGGTCGAACGGCCAGGATCACAGCCATCAGAATGTAGATCAGCATTGCCGATATCGCAGGCGCCGAGGTTTCAGCGTTCTGAGCGGACATAAACAGTTTGAATAGTACGTCGAGATATGAGCGTCCCATGGTATCGATTAATCCGACCAGGATTGCAGCGATGAAAGCACCCTTGATCGAGCCGATCCCACCAATGACGATCACCACAAACGCGACGATGATAATTTGGTTGCCCATGCCAATCGATGCTTCAGTAATCGGGGCAATCATCATCCCGGCCAGCCCAGCCAGTACGGCGCCTATTCCAAAGACGATGGAAAATAACATGCCAATGTTGATACCCAACGCGCTGATCATAGTTCGGTTAGTTGCGCCGGCGCGGATGCGCATGCCCAGTCGGGTTCGGGTAACCAGCACAAAAAGGCCAATGCCAACGAGCAAACCAGTCGTAATGATTGCAAGTCGATAGGTGGGTAACACGATATCAGCGGTTAGCATGACTTGCCCATCCAGCCAGGCCGGCAGTGGAATCACCTGTCCATCCGGTCCCCAGATCATCTGTGTCAAGGCGTCAAATGCCAGAATCAGGCCAAACGTAGCCAGCACATGATCCAGGTGGTCGCGTTGATAAAGACGCCGGATTACGATTAGTTCCACCAGCAGGCCAATAATCGCGACTGCCGGTAGTGCCGCGAGGAGGCCTAGAAGAAACGAGTCAAACCATTGTGTGAAAGTGGCACAAAGGAATGCACCAGCCATATACAGTGAGCCGTGCGCAAGGTTCACCACATCCATAATACCGAAGATCAGCGTCAGGCCCGATGCCAGCAAAAACAACAGAATTCCCAGCTGTAGGCCGTTCAGTAGTTGTACGGCCAGCAGTGTCCAGTCCATGGTTATCTTTCAATTAGCGAGACGTAAAGACGCCCGGCAGGTTTTAAATCAACCTGCCGGGCGTCTATCAGGAACGAGAAAACAACGCTATAAATGGCACTGATCGTAGTAGGTATCCTGGTGATCTGTAAGAACGGTAGATACATATGACACAAACCAGTCCCCATTGGCATCGGCTTTAACCGTGCGAAGGTAGAAGTTCTGGATCGGGAAATGGTTCGGCCCATAGCGATATTTCCCGCGGACGCTTGGGAAATCGGCTTTGCTCATGGCTGCACGAATTCCGTCCTGATCGTCCGTGTTGCCATCGACAGCGTCGACACCGCTCTTGATCAGCATGATTGCATCATAAGCCTGAGCGGCGTAGTGGGTCGGGTAACGCCCAGTTTTGGCCTTGAAATCTGCAACAAAACGCTTATTGGTGGCGTTATCCAGATCCGGCGCCCAGAACATAGTATTCCATGATCCCAAAACACCCCCGAGGCCGGCTTTTTGCAGGCGCGTCAGTGACAATGCGTCGACCG
>JAPKAJ010000157.1 GCA_028825345.1 Arenicellales bacterium
CGTATGAGCCATTACGAAAACTATTCACGCACCAGCGCGGCTTATGATCAGACACGCCAAGCACAAGGCGTCGAAATCATCCGTCGTCTACTGTCACACAACCCGCTGCCATTGGGCCAACAGATCCTGGTTGATGCTGGCTGCGGGACGGGTCAGTACAGCGCGGCACTAATCGATTCTGTACAGCACATCCAGGCAATCGATCTAAACCCTGGAATGCTGACTGTCGCGGGTAACAAATTACAAGCACAGATTGCAGCGGGCCATATCGAATTGCACCAGGGTGCTATCGATGAGCTACCGATCGATGATGAAAGTGTTGACGCGGTCATGGTCAACCAGGTGCTCCATCACCTGGCGGATGACGCCGCTACCGGCTGGCCTCTCCACCAGCGGGTTTTTGCCGAATTCGCGCGGGTACTGAAACCCGGTGGTGTGGCCGTCATCAACAGCTGCAGTCATGCCCAGCTTGAACAGGGGTTCTGGTTTTACCACCTTATTCCGGAGGCGGTTGACCGCGTCCAACAGCGAACCGCTGACCTGGATGTACTCGGGTTTTTACTGCAACACAGTGGCTTTGGCGAGGTAGGTCACGAAACCGCGACGGACATCGTTATGCAGGGGGACGCGTATTTTGATGCAGACCGGGTCCTCGACCCACAATGGCGTGATGGCGATTCGATCTGGGCTCTGGCAACACCGGCTGAACGAGAAAACGCGCTGCAAAAAGTGCGAACACTTGTAGATCAAGGTGAGTTGCACCGCTTCATGCGCTGCCACGACGAGACGCGTCTACACAGCGGTCAACTGAGCTTCACCTGGGCAGTCTTGGCCTAGTCATATATTCACATTACCGACCTTGTATTACCCAGCGCCGGCCCCCATTTCCAAATGATCAACATTTCGTGATTTGTACTTGTATACAAACTTTGCGTAAACGCCGTCCCTTAAGGTAATACGCGCCATTTATTGAGAACCCGAACCAGTTCAGAAATGAGTTGCGCGTTCCTCGTAAAGATCACTCACAACAGCGGTTAAAATGTGGGGTCTTGGTGCCCCGGCCCTTTTCTATGTCCCGAATTCTCCGTTTCATCCTGCCCATAATGCTGCTTGGCGCGGGCGTTGCGGTTTTCCTGGCGCTGACGTCCTCCCGCCCGGTTGACCAGCCGCTAAGTCCAACCGAGCGCAGCTGGCCAGTAGAAGCTGTCACCATACAGCGCCAACCCCTGGCCCCTACGGTACGTCTTTACGGGCGTATCGAATCGCCACATGAGTCCCGGGTGCGCTGCGCCTTGTCAACCGATGTACAGGAAGTGTGGGCTCTGGTCGGACAGAACGTCAGCAAAGGCGAGAAGTTGTTGCGTCTAGATGATTTGGATGTGAAGTTGACGTTGGCACAAAGAGAAGCCGAACTCACCGAGATCGAAGCGCAGATTCAAAGCGAGAACACCCGGTATCAAACTGATCGCGCGGCTCTAGTGCAGGAAACAAAACTGCTGGCATTGGCGCAAAGTGCCCTGGAGCGGGCCGAACGGCTGGCGCAGACTCAGGTTGGCTCCCAGGCCAACGTGGATGATGCCCACCAAGCCGTTACGCGCCAGCAGCTCAGCCTCACCAGTCGGCATCGCGCTATTACCGACCACCCGTCGCGGCTCACGCAATTGCAAGCCCGTCGCCTACGGGCCGCAGCGTTGCGTGATCAGGTGCTACGGGACCTCGAGCGCACACATATCGTCGCCCCCTTTGATGGCCGGATCACGGCGGTGCATGTATCACCCGGTGATCGGGTGCACCCCGGAGACCGGTTAGTGGACCTGTTTGATACCGCCTACACCGAAATCCGGGCACAGGTTCCCAACCGTCACCTGCCCGTGATCCGTCAGAGCCTGCGTGAGGGTACGCCGATCACTGCTACTGCAACACTCGATGGTACCCCGATCAAACTAATGCTGACGCGTCTTTCCGGAAAAATTGAGGCCGGTGAAGGTGGAGTCGATGCTTTTTTCGATTTTCAAGGTGAGCGCCCGCCATTGGAACTTGGCCGCACGATACCGGTGCTGGTCTCGTTACCGCCACAGCCAGGCGTCTTCGCCCTACCGGCAACAGCGGTATATGGCGCCGATACGGTGTACCACATAAACAACGATCGCCTCATCCGGGTGAGCGTTGAGCACGTCGGTGAATACCGCAATGGCGAATGGGGTAGTTGGAGCCTGTTTCGCAGTACTGCCCTGCAGGATGGCGATATAGTCCTCACCAGCCAGTTGCCGAACGCCGTGGAAGGATTGAAGATCGAGATCATCTCCACTCGCGACTGAAACGCCGGCGTGAATCAGACTTTGCTCAGCACCCTTGCCCGTCACCCAGTAGCAGCGAACCTGCTGATGGTGATGATGATGATCTCCGGCCTGTGGGGCATATCAAAGCTCAATACCCAGTTCTTTCCCAGTTTTGATATAGATTTTGTCTCGGTTAGGGTGTCCTGGCCCGGGGCCAGCGCTGAAGATATCGAAACTCTGGTTACCGAACCGCTGGAACGCGAACTCAAAGGCGTGAACCGGGTCAAAGAGCTGGGTTCGGTATCGGTCGATGGCCGCTCGGTGGTGATGCTGGAATTTCGCGAGAACACCGACATGGGACCCGCGCTGGACCAGGTCAAAGAGCGGGTTGACCTGGTGCACAACCTGCCTGAGGGTGCCGATACTCCGGAGATTACAAGGGTCATTAACTACGAGATGGTGGCCAGCCTGCTGGTGACCGGCCCAAACGATCCACGCGGCCTGCGCAGCCTGGTGCACCGCTTTGAACGAGAGCTACTGGAGCGTGGCATTTCCAACATTCGTATTTTTGGGCTGCCTGAGGAGGAAATCGCCATCCAGGTGTCTCCCGGCACGCTACGTGAACTTGGCCTGTCACTGGAAGACATCAGCCGGCGTATCGGCGCCACTTCACGCGACCTGCCGGTCGGTATCATCGGTCGGGGCGAGTCTGCCCGCCAGTTGCGTTTCAAAGACCAACGACGACGGGAGCTAGCCTTCGCCAGCCTGCCGATAGTAGTGGCACAAGATGGCCGCCTGCTGACCCTGGGCGATATTGCTACCATCAACCGTCGACCCAAAAGCTCACAAACCGAGGTGAGTTTTCGCGGTAATCCTGCGGTGGAATTACGCCTGTCACGCGCCCGCGAAGCCGACAGTTTGGAATCAGCAAAAATCCTGCGTGACTGGGTGAAAGAGATTCGGCCCACTTTGCCCCCCGGTATTGGCCTGCACCTGTATGACGAGCGCTGGGAATATATTCAGGACCGTATCCAGTTGCTACTGAAAAACGGCATTGGTGGACTTATCCTGGTGATTCTGATCCTGTACTTTTTTCTCAACGCGCCCGCGGCTGGCTGGGTCACGGTGGGTATCCCCACCTCGTTCCTGGCAGCGCTGGGGGTGCTGTACCTGTATGGCGGCTCGATCAACATGATCAGCCTGTTCGGCTTGATCATGACCCTGGGGATCATCGTCGATGATGCCATTGTGGTCGGCGAAGATGCCGTGACCCATTTTGAGCGCGGTCACAGTCCGCTGAGCTCCGTCGAACAGGGTGCGCGGCGGATGCTGGCGCCGGTAATATCCTCCTCGCTGACCACTATCGCAGCCTTCATGCCGCTGCTGCTGATCGGCGGAATTATCGGCTCAATATTGCGGACCATTCCGATCGTGGTGATCTGCGTGATCATCGCGTCACTGATCGAATCCTTTTTGGTGCTGCCAGGCCACCTGCGCGCCACCTTTACACGCATGGGCCGTTACCAGCCCACCGGGCTACGCAAGACGCTGGACGAGGGTTTTGCGCGTTTTCGCGAGCGCCGTTTTCGCCCCTTGGTCCAGGCCAGTGTTCGTCACCGCTGGGTGACCGTAGCTTTGTCAATTGCGATATTGATGGGCAGTTTCGGTTGGGTGGCCGGTGGCCGAATCGCCTTCAATTTCTTCCCCATGGCGGAAGGCCCGGTGTTGTTTGCCAACGTGGATTTTGTTTCAGGCACCCCACAAAGCGATGTCGCCGACTACCTGGCCCAGGTCGAGCAAGCTGTGTGGGATACCGATGCCCACTTCGGCGGTGGACTACTCAAAACTGCAATCTCGCGCAAAGGCCTGGGCGAGAGTGGCGATTATGAACGGCGCAGCAGCGATAACATAGGCTCGGTGCTGGTGGAACTGACCAAGCCGGATGAGCGCGCTGTACGCAACCGGGAATTTATCAAGGAGTGGCTTTCGCGCATCCCCTCGGTATCAGGTCTTGAGAACCTGTCGATCAAGGAGCCTACCGCCGGCCCGCCAGGCCAAGATCTTGAAATTCGCATTTCCGGAAATACTCTGGGCACCGTCAAAGCGGCGGCGATCGACCTCAAGAACATACTCACCGAGATCAGCGGCGTATCTGGTGTTGAAGACAATATGCCGTACGGCCGTGAGCAGCTGATTTTACAACTGACCCCGACCGGCGAAGCATTAGGGTTGTCGGTCGAGAACCTCGGCCACCAGCTACGGGCGGGGTACGAGGGTCGCCTGGTACAGGTAATGCCTGATGACGGCGACGAGGTTGAGGTACGGGTTGTGCTGCCTGACAGCGAGCGCGACCGCATCAACAGCCTCGAGGAATTTGAAGTCATGTTGCCCGGTGGTGGTGCAGTGCCTTTTGCCAACGTAGTCAAAATGACCACCCGGCGTGGCTTTGACTCGATCCGCCACGTCGAGGGCAAATTGGCACTTACCGTCACCGGTGATGTGGATGACACCGTGAACAACGACAACCGCATCATCGCTAACTTAAAGGCGAACACCTTGCCTGAGCTGGAGCGTCGCCACGGGGTACGCTTCTCGTTCGAGGGTCGCCAGGCTGACCAGCGCGAAACCCTGGCCGATATGCAGCGCGGTGCGATGCTCGCACTGGTGCTGATCTATCTGGTGCTGGCCTGGGTGTTCGGCTCCTACGGCTGGCCACTACTGGTGATGATGATTATCCCCTTCGGCCTGGTCGGTGCGATCTGGGGCCATGTGCTGATGGGAATCGATCTGACGCTGCTGTCGATGTTCGGTTTTTTTGGGCTGGCCGGTATCGTGGTCAACGATTCCATCATTCTGGTGATGTTTTACAAACAGTTACGCCAGCAGGGGGTAAAAGCCCAGGCCGCAATCGTCGAAGCGGCCAGCCAACGCTTTCGCGCCGTGCTGCTGACCTCACTCACTACCATTGCCGGCCTGACACCGCTGCTGTTTGAAACATCGCTACAGGCACAGTTCCTGATACCGATGGCGACCTCTATCGCCTTTGGCCTGGCTTTTGCCACACTGCTGGTGCTGTGTCTGGTGCCGGCTCTGCTGATGATTTACGAAAACTCGATTTTTGCACGCCACCGACGGGCGCAAACATTTCCCTTGGAGACTCAATCAGAGAGTTCGAGCCAAAGCGGTTGATGATCGGAACCGGGCGCATCAGTATCCACCCAGCACTTTTCGATGCGCGCACGTAGACCGGCGCTGACAAAGCCGTAATCCAGTCGCGCCGGCTCGCCCTCCACATCAGAAGTATGTCCCGCTGCCGGGTCACCCCCGGCCACTATCCAGGCGTCTACAAAGCCCAG